>NZ_JAWRWI010000008.1:0-203726 GCF_046535585.1 Bacillus sp. SIMBA_005
TTTTATTTCGGATCACAACGATCCGTTTTCAAACTTGAAGGTGTTTTTTATTTGTCTCATCTTATGGGGTCAGTCCCGTTGATAGGGCGTTTTTTTGTCTTTTCATCCAATTCTCTCCTGTGATGAATGTATAAAAATAGGGATCGGAAGAAATATATATTCAAACATCAAAAGTACAGGAGGATCAAATATGGACAAAGCTCGTTTCATGAAACAAATCGTCCTTATCTTCTCAATCGTTCTACTCGCAACCTCACTGATGACAGCTGAAAAAAGTGAAGCCTTCACCAGTCAAGTTATCCAGCGAGGTGCAACAGGAGAAGATGTTGTCGAGCTGCAAGCACGGCTCCAATACAATGGCTTTTATAATGGCAAAATTGATGGTGTATATGGCTGGGGGACGTACTGGGCCGTACGCAACTTTCAAAGTCAATATGGTGTAAAGAAAGTAGATGGACTTGTAGGTAAACAAACAAAAAGCCTATTAGTTCAAAAGACAAAATACTATAAAGACTTTGTTCAGCAGCAGCTGCAAAAGGGGAATGAGTTTACCCATTATGGCGGGAAGCCTCTTGATCAGCAAACTAAAGCTCCTGCGAAAAGAAGCTCACAAAAAAAGACAGCTCAAGGCGCAAAAGAGAATCAAAAAAGTCAAAGCGGAGCAAAGCCTGCGAAACAGTCAGGCAATCAGCAAGCAACTCAAACACCGAAACAAACGGCAGCCAACATGCCAGGTGGTTTTTCTAGTAATGATATTCAGCTCTTATCACAAGCGGTTTATAGTGAAGCAAGGGGCGAGCCGTATGAAGGACAGGTGGCGATCGCTGCCGTTATCTTAAACCGATTGAACAACCCGACTTTTCCAAATACAATCGCAGGTGTTATTTTTGAACCGCTTGCGTTTACAGCTGTGGCGGATGGCCAATTTTATATGTCACCAAATGAAACTGCAAAAAAAGCTGTGTTTGATGCCATTAATGGCTGGGACCCTTCTGAGAGTGCCGTCTATTACTTTAATCCTGATACAGCAACAAGTCCATGGATTTGGGGAAGGCCACAAATTAAACGCATCGGGAAACATATTTTCTGCGAATAAAAAGAGGTGTAAATAAATGATCAGAGGAATATTGATTGCCATTTTAGGAATTGCTGTCATCTCAACAGGTTATTGGGGCTATAAAGAGCATCAAGAAAAAGACGCAGTGCTGCTGCACGCAGAGAACAACTATCAGAGGGCTTTCCACGATTTAACGTACCAAGTGGATCAGCTGCACGACAAACTTGGGGCAACGCTTGCGATGAACAGCCAATCGTCGATTTCACCAGCACTTGCAGATGTATGGAGAATGTCATCAGAAGCACATAACAATGTGAGTCAGCTTCCGCTCACATTAATGCCTTTTAACAAAACGGAAGAATTTTTGGCGAATGTCGGAGACTTTAGCTACAAATCATCAATCAAATCCTTATCAGATGAACCATTAAACAAGAATACGCACAAAACCATTACGTCTTTATATCAACAAGCATCTGATATTCAAAACGAACTGAGACAAGTGCAGCATCTCGTCCTCAACAAAAATTTAAAATGGATGGATGTTGAAATGGCACTTGCTGATGGTGACCGAAAGAATGATAACACCATCATTGACGGGTTGAAAACAGTTGAGAGAAATGCAGATGCATTTGCAGATGTCGATCTCGGACCGACAAATGTGTCGACAGAAGCAGAAACACGCGGCTACAATCATTTAAAGGGTAAAAAAATTTCAAAGAAAGAAGCGATACGCATTGCCCAGCAATTCACACCTGATCATAATCAACATTTTAAGGTGAGAAAAAGCGGAAGCAAAACCAATCGAGATGTGTACAGCTTATCGATGTCAGATCCTGATAATAAAGCGAATTTCTATTTAGACTTGACTGAAAAAGGAGGACATCCAGTTTACCTTCTTCAAAATCGTGACGTGAAAAAACAGAAAATCAGTTTAAATCAAGCATCAGAAAAAGCACTCAGCTTTTTAAAGAAGCAAGGATTTGATGCAGAGTCGTTCCATTTAGATGAAAGTGCGCAATTTGATAATATCGGTGTATTTACCTATGTTCCTCTTCAAAAAAATGTACTGCTTTATCCAGATAGTATACGCATGAAGGTCGCATTAGACGATGGTGAAGTGGTTGGATTTTCAGCGAAAGACTATTTAACGAATCATAAAACAAGAGACATCAAAGCACCTAAAATCTCACAAAAAGAAGCGAAGAAAACGCTCAATCAGCATGTGAAAATCGAAGATGCTCATATAGCGATTGTTCAAAACGATATGTCAGAGGAAGTTTTATGCTATGAGTTCCTTGGGACGATAAAAAATGATACGTATCGAATGTTCATTAATGCAGATACTGGAAAAGAAGAGCGAGTAGATAAACTAAAAAATGCAGAACCTATATATAAAGACCTATAAAAAAGAGAGCAAGGAAAAGGCGAATAAGCCTTTTCCTTTTGTTTTATACATGGTTTAATATAGGAGAGGATATGATTTCACAGATGAAAAGAGTGATGAGGAATGTTACAAATAGGGGATGCAATCACAATTGAATATGTCAATGAGAACAAAGAAGTGAAAACTGCAAAATCGAAAGTTTTGGAAAATAATAACGATGATATTTGCATTAATTATCCAGCTGATAAAGAAACAGGACGCACAATCTATTTAAACCAGCAAACAGAAATCACCGTTTTCTTTTTCGATGAAAATCAAGTTCCATACAAATGCACAAGCGCAGTCATCGGCAAGAGGAAAGAAGATGTTCCGATGATCGTCATTTCCATTCCGCCAAAAGAAGAAATGATTCGGCTTCAGCGTAGAGAATATCTGAGAGTCGATACAATGGTCAAAGCCTCGATTACGCAAACGGATGAAGAACCCTTTGACACGTTTATTGTCAATATGAGTGCTGGCGGCTTAGCCATTGCTGTTCCTGAAGGTGTCTCAATGAAAGAATACGGAGAAGTGATCACAGAGTTTGAACTTCCGCTGAAAGAGCCTGTCAAAATTAAAGCGGTTGCAGAGATGAGCCGAGTCTATCAAGATGAGCAGACTGGCAAAACAAGAGCGATCATGGAGTTTTCTGAGATCACAAATGATCAGCAGCAGCACATTATGAAGTACTGCTTCCAGCAGCAGCTTTTAACACGTGTGAAAAAAGCATAAGAATAAAGGATGTTAAAAGCTTCCATACTAGAGGTAATAGAATCTAGCGTGGAGGCTTTTTGTATGAAGACAATGGAAAGATGGTTATTGAAAGCGGTGCTCATTCAGCTTGTCTTATTATTAGCCGTTCAGATCACACTTCATTTGACAAAAGGAGAACTATTTTTGTCAAAAGTCGTGCAATACGAGGGTGTAAATAACATGAGCATTGAAGATTGGATCGAGACGTTTAAGCAGAAGGATTGATAGAAAATTCCCCCGTTTGACCGGTGATCGTGTTACAATTCATAAGGGAGATTCAATCAAGGAGAGGTATTATGAAAAAGAAATTATCTATCGCAATTGACGGTCCTGCAGCAGCAGGAAAAAGCACTGTGGCAAAAATTGTCGCAGCAAAAAAATCTTATATTTATATCGATACAGGTGCCATGTACCGCGCGATTACGCTTGCGGCACTTCACCATGGTGTAGATCTTGAAGACGAGCAGGCGCTTGATGCACTACTGAAGAAAACAGTGATTGAACTTGTCTCAACAGGCGAGGGTCAAAAAGTTCATCTAGACAATACCGATGTGACAGAGGAGATCCGCACAGACCGCGTGAGCAACCAAGTATCGGTTGTCGCAAAGCACAGAGCTGTTCGGGGAGAAATGGTCCGCAGGCAGCAAGAGCTTGGTAAAAAAGGCGGTGTCGTGATGGACGGAAGAGACATAGGTACGCACGTTCTTCCTGATGCCGAAGTGAAAATTTTCTTGCTTGCATCTGTAGAAGAAAGAGCAAAACGCCGCTTTGAAGAGAATCAGAAAAAAGGCTACGATGTCAATTACGATCAGCTGATCGAAGAGATTGCAAGACGTGACAAGCTTGACTCTGAGCGCGAAGTTTCACCGCTTAAGAAAGCGGATGACGCCATTGAAATTGACACCACTTCTCTTTCCATTCAAGAGGTAGCAGGTAAAATTTTAGATGCAGCAGACCGCGTGGAGAAACAGTAAGAAATTTTAGAAAACTTTTATAAGTTAGAGGTTTATCTCTTGACAAACAAGGTCTTTTATTAGAAGTTTATACTAATACTATTTTTATTGATCATTCAAGCAATTCTGTTGATTTGAATGTTTCTATAATACATACTCGGCTGGCAATCATCATGCTTAAGACACATATTCACCCAGTCGTTTTAACTAAGCTGTGTAGGTTTGGACCAAGGAGGTTATCGAAATGACAGAGGAAATGAATCAAATCGATGTTCAGGTACCAGAGGTTGGAGATGTAGTGAAAGGGATTGTTTCTAAAGTTGAGGACAAGCATGTCAATGTAGATATCGTCAATGTGAAACAGCCTGGGATCATCCCAATCAGTGAATTATCAAGTCTTCACGTTGAAAAAGCATCAGATGTCGTGAAAGATGGCGACGAATTAGAGCTTAAAGTAACAAAAGTCGAAGACGATGCTTTGATTTTATCGAAACGTGCTGTTGATGCAGACCGCGCTTGGGAAGACCTAGAGAAAAAGTTTGAAACAAAAGAAGTATTTGAAGCTGAAGTAAAAGACGTTGTAAAAGGTGGTCTTGTCGTAGATATTGGTGTGCGTGGATTTATTCCTGCATCTCTTGTAGAAGCGCACTATGTTGAGGACTTTTCAGACTACAAAGGTAAAACACTCTCACTTGTCGTGGTTGAACTGGACCGCGAAAAAAATCGTGTGATTCTCTCGCACCGTGCAGTAGTGGAGCAAGAGCAATTAGACAAAAAACAAGACTTCTTGCAAAAACTTGAGGTAGGCAGTGTGATTGATGGTAAAGTGCAGCGCCTTACTGATTTTGGTGCATTTGTAGACATTGGCGGCATTGATGGATTGGTTCACATTTCTCAACTATCCCATTCGCATGTTGAAAAGCCATCTGACGTAGTGGAAGAAGGCCAGGAAGTCCAGGTCAAAGTACTTGCTGTTGATCGTGATAACGAGCGTATCTCACTCTCTATTAAAGAAACATTACCAGGACCTTGGAGCCAGATTGGCGAAAAGGTAAAACAAGGTGATGTGCTTGAAGGAACTGTCCAACGTCTTGTGAGCTTTGGTGCATTTGTTGAAATTCTGCCAGGCGTCGAAGGACTTGTGCATATTTCCCAAATCTCTCATAAACATATCGGTACACCACATGAAGTCCTTGAAGAAGGGCAGACTGTGAAAGTAAAAGTGCTTGATGTGAATGAAGATGAAGAGCGCATTTCACTAAGCATCCGTGATTTAGAAGAAAATCCTGAAAAACAAATCGAAGAGAATTATCGTCAATATCAGGCGAAAGAAGAAAACACAAGCGGATTCCAGCTTGGTGACCTGATCGGCGATAAGCTCAATAAATTAAAATAATTTGGTGATCAAAATTGACGCGAGCAGAAAGAAAGAAACAGCATATTGAACATGCCTTGTCCACTGGGCAGCATGCAGAAACAGGTTTAAAAGATGTTTCCTTCGTTCACGTCGGTTTACCAGATCTTGCGACATCACAAATTGATACACATACAACAATTGGCGGACTGACTTTCGGTTCGCCAATTTTTATCAATGCAATGACTGGCGGGGGCGGAAAATCGACCTATGAGATAAATCGCTCTTTATCAATCGCTGCGAAGGAAAGCAATATTCCGGTGGCAGTTGGATCACAAATGGCTGCGCTGAAAGATAAAGAGGAAAGACGTACGTATGAAGTTGTTCGAAAAGTGAATCCAAATGGAATTGTCTTTGCGAACTTAGGCAGTGAGGCAACGATTGAGCAAGCGAAGGAAGCCGTTGAGATGCTGGAGGCCAATATGCTCCAGATTCATTTAAATGTGATTCAAGAGATTGTCATGCCTGAGGGAGACCGTGATTTCAGGGGGGCACTTGAGCGTATCGCAGCCATCAATGAATCAGTTGGTGTGCCAGTTGTCGTCAAAGAAGTTGGATTTGGCATGAGCAAGGAAACGGCCAAAAAGTTATTTCGTGCTGGGGTTGCCGCCGTTGATGTAGGCGGATTTGGTGGTACGAACTTTTCTAAGATCGAAAATCTTCGCCGCCAAAAAGCACTTCATTATTTTGATCAATGGGGGATTCCAACTGCAGCGAGTCTTGCTGAAGTACATACAAGTTTTCCGGACCAAACGGTTTTAGCCTCGGGAGGTATACAAGACGCCCTTGATGTCACAAAATCAATTGCTCTTGGCGCATCCGCTGCTGGTCTAGCTGGTTTTTTCTTAAAATCACTGACTGACGGAGGGGAGAGCGGCCTCATCGGTGATATCATAGATCTTCAAGAAGATGTGAAGATGATGATGACAGTCCTTGGCGTGAAGACCATTGAAGAGCTGCGACAAACCCAGATTGTCATTTCAGGTGAAACGAGTCATTGGCTCAAAGAAAGAGGTATCGACACAATGTACTATAGTTTAAGATCAAATAAGAAAAAGGACTAAAAGCAAGTTTAGCCCTTCATCATTTAAGGCATGTGGTCATCACATGCCTTTTTTTATTGATTTCTTTTTCGCGCGCTATCTGGTCCTTCTAATGCTGTTGCCCCTTTATGATGAATGGATTGATCACGGTCAGATTCCACTCTTTTTGATGCCTTTAAGCGTTTTTCCTGTCTATCTTTTCCCATCATGCATCCCTCCTCAACTATTAGGGTGTCACCTCTTGTTTATTTCATACAATGCCCAAAGCGATCCCTTACGTTTAAAAATTGGGGATTTTCCCATAATGTAATTGAGGTGATGAGACGTTGGAGGCTTTGTACTATTATTGGTCCATATGGTTCGTTTGGATTATCGTGACATTTATTATGGAAAAAAGCTTATGGCGCAATGTGCTAGGCATCTTTGTCCTTGTCCATATTATATGTAGTCATTTCATGATATCTATATTTGATATGATCCTGAATGCGGGGTACTTAATGACCTTTTTATATGCATGTGCGTGTTTTGTTATATTCCGGTCTGGGCATCAAATAATGAGAATCATACAATTAGGTTCTATGGTGAGCGCATATGCCTTTTTTATGATTTTTGCATTATATGACCCAGTTTGGTTCACGCTAATAAAAGTGGATTGGGTCGTATTTGCCTTGCTGATCTTGATGTCTTTGACATATGGACATCATTTCACAGAACGTGTCACCTTATGGATGATGGCTGTATGTCTTGGCGAAGCCCTTTATGCGCTCACGATTCACCGCCTGACATCATCGATTGTCATAGGAGATCTCTCTTTTCTGTCCCTTGTTGTTCAAGGGTCCATCTTCCTATTAGGTGTCGATCAGCTTGAAAAACTCTTGAACGCCCATTCATCAAGAAAACCAGTAAAAGGGGCTGCAAAATCAACATGACGGATTATACGTTTCCTGTGATTATTGGTGTCATCTTTGGGATGGCGGCAAGGCTTTACATGTTAAGAACAGATTACCGGCAATACCCAACATATATTCATGGACAAGTGATTCACATTGCGCTTGGTTTTATCGCTTCAGGACTTGGTGCGATCATTATGCCTGCACTCATTCAGGAGGAATTTACGGCGATTACCTTTCTCACGCTGGCAGCCACACAATTCCGAGATGTCCGCAATATGGAAAGAAATACGTTAACTCAAATGGATTCATATGAGCTAGTCTCAAGAGGAAGTACATATATAGAAGGCATTGCCATTGCCTTTGAAAGCCGAAATTATATTGCGATTCTCACGGCACTGATTACGACCACAGCTTGTATTTTCTTCTCGCTCGTTATTGGGACAGTGGTCGGTATTCTTTGTTTTTTCTTGGCAAAGCTATTAATGTCTGGAAGCCAATTAAAGGATATCGTCAACATACAAAAAGGAGAGCTTCGCTTTGATGGGGCAGGGCTTTATGTGAACGATATTTACATCATGAATATCGGACTGCCTGAAAAGCAAAAGCTCATTTTGGAGCATGGGATGGGCTTTGTTTTGACACCAAAAAATTTCAACGCAGCCACAACGATTGCCAACCTTGGGCAGCGGCAGGCCATTTTATTTGATTTATCCAATGTACTTGGTGTGTATCGCGACTCTGGTGAACCATCACTCTGTCCGCTCGCAAAGCGTGATTTGAATAACGGTACACTTGGTGTGTTCATTTTACCGCAATGGTATCGTGAAGATCTCGCTGTCCGTGTATTAGAAGAAGTACCCATTTTAGAAAATGCCATCAGAATGCCGACAGAGTTCATAAAAAAGAAAGTGAGGTAATAGGGCATGGCGAACACCATTGAACAATTTATACTCGCTGTGGCTACAACAAATAAAGAGCGGGTCATGGGCGGAACAGCCGTTTTTTTCTGCGAAAATAAAGAAGAACTCGACATGTACGCCATGAATTTAGAGGCCATTTTAGATGGAATTGCACACGGAATTGGAGAAGATCTTTACTTGATTGTCAAACATTTTTAAGTTATTCATTGTGGTCTGATTAAAAATTGATATAATATATAAGTTGAACCCTTCATGTTTGAAGGGTTTATTTCATAAAACTGAATGAAAATTTTAAATCCCGGTTGAAACATGATGATGAACATATTGAATCGCGGCTGGATTGAAAGGAAGGGTACTATGGGTAAACCTGTCGTAGCCATTGTTGGAAGGCCCAACGTTGGAAAATCTACAATTTTTAATCGAATCGCAGGCGAAAGAATATCGATTGTAGAAGACACACCTGGTGTAACAAGAGATCGTATTTATAGCTCTGCTGAATGGTTAAATTATGACTTTAACTTAATAGATACTGGTGGAATTGATATTGGAGATGAGCCATTTTTAGCGCAAATTCGCCATCAAGCAGAAATTGCAATGGATGAAGCGGATGTTATCATCTTTATGGTGAATGGCCGAGATGGTGTGACATCTGCGGATGAAGAAGTCGCAAAAATTTTATATCGCACGAAAAAGCCAGTTGTACTTGCTGTCAATAAACTGGACAACCCTGAAATGAGAAGTGATGTGTATGACTTTTATGCACTCGGATTTGGCGATCCATTTCCGATTTCTGGAACGCACGGATTAGGACTTGGTGATCTTCTTGATGCAGTTGCAGAACACTTTAAGAACTTACCAGATACGCAGTATGATGAACAAGTTGTCCAGTTCTGCTTAATCGGTCGCCCGAATGTAGGGAAATCTTCTTTAGTGAATGCGATGCTCGGAGAAGACCGAGTCATTGTCAGCAACATCGCTGGTACAACAAGAGATGCTGTCGATACGATGTTTACGTACAATCAGCGTGACTTTGTCATTGTTGATACAGCAGGTATGAGAAAAAAAGGAAAAGTATACGAAACAACAGAAAAATACAGTGTGCTTCGTGCATTAAAAGCCATTGATCGTTCTGATGTTGTCGCTGTTGTTCTTGATGGTGAAGAAGGCATTATTGAGCAGGATAAACGTATTGCAGGATATGCACACGAAGCTGGTAAAGCCGTTGTAATCGTTGTGAACAAATGGGACGCTGTTGAAAAAGATGAGCGTACGATGAAGGAATTTGAGCAAAACATTCGTGAGCATTTTCAATTCCTAGATTATGCTCCTGTCTTGTTTATGTCTGCTCTCACGAAAAAGAGAATTCATACGTTAATGCCGTCCATTATTACAGCTAGTGAAAATCATGCGATGCGCGTTCAAACGAATATTTTAAACGATATCATCATGGATGCAGTAGCCATGAATCCAACGCCGACTCATAATGGACAGCGCCTGAAAATTTATTATGCGACACAGGTGGCAATTAAGCCTCCGTCCTTTGTTGTGTTTGTAAACGATCCAGAGCTTATGCACTTTTCTTATGAACGTTTCCTAGAAAACCGCATTCGAGATGCGTTTGGTTTTGAAGGAACACCGATTAAAATATTTGCGAGAGCGAGAAAATAAAAAGGGTGAGCAGAATGAAGAAAATTTCAGTACTTGGAGCAGGAAGCTGGGGAACAGCTCTTGCTCTTGTATTAGCTGATAATCATCATGATGTACACATGTGGGGACATAGACAAGAGCTCATTGACCAAATCAATGAGAAACATGAAAATCATGATTACTTGCCAAATGTCGCACTGCCAGCGTCTATCCAGGCGACGACAGACATGAAGCAGGCGTTAGAGGGGACAGACGCTATTATTGTTGCTGTGCCAACAAAGGCCATTCGTGAAGTGTTGAAGCAGGCAAATGAGCTGATTACGTCGAAAGTGCCGTTTGTCCATGTAAGTAAAGGAATTGAACCAGATACACTTCTCAGAATATCTCAAATGATTGAACAAGAAGTCCCGGATGAGAAAAGAGAAGCTGTCATCGTCTTATCAGGACCGAGCCATGCTGAGGAAGTAGGCTTGCGTCATCCGACAACTGTCACTGTCTCATCAGAAAATATTGAAGCGGCTCAATTTGTTCAAGATTTGTTCATGAACAACAACTTTAGAGTATACACAAACCCTGATGTGATTGGTGTAGAAATTGGCGGCGCACTGAAAAATATCATTGCTCTTGCGGCAGGGATCACAGACGGGCTTGGATATGGTGACAATGCAAAAGCGGCGCTCATCACTAGAGGACTCGCTGAAATCGCACGTCTCGGTACAAAAATGGGAGGGAATCCTCTGACATTTGCCGGCTTAACGGGCGTTGGAGATTTGATCGTGACATGTACAAGTGTTCATTCACGTAACTGGCGCTGCGGAAATTTGCTTGGTAAAGGGTATAAGCTTGAAGAAGTGCTTGAAAAAATGGGGATGGTTGTCGAAGGCGTCCGTACAACAAAAGGCGCTTATCAGCTCTCCAAAGAATACAAAGTCAGCATGCCGATTACAGAGGCACTTTACCACGTCCTGTTTGAAGGGAAAAAGGTCGACGATGCTGTAGAATCATTGATGGCACGTGTGAAAACACATGAAATGGAAGACCTTGTGAACATGTTTGAAAATCAAACAAAATAAATGGAAGACTGAACTTAGGCATGTAGAGGATGCAAGAAGGGGAAGACTTGCATAACATAGCAATGAAGTTTGAATAGAGCTTTGCCTCTACAGAATGAGGAAAAATAGTCGACCTAATGACTGAAGCGGAGTCCCCCTCTTTGCTTCAGTTTTTTTATGCGCTTTTTTCTGAATGATTGGAAAAATGATTGATATTTACCTTATTTTTGGTTTAGAATGAAATATAAACGCTTACAATTTGTTCGTTTTAAAGGGGGACAGGCACGATGAGTTTTGCTTTAATCAAGATGTGGTTTGCACTTGGTTCGATGGGGCTCATGTTTTTAGCTGTAGTTACCATTTATTTCAGTCGATTTAAGCTGAAAAGCCGGTTTCTTAAAATAACAGCCTCGACCGTCGCATACAGCTTGATGCTGATATCAGGTATCATTGTGTTTTTAGTTGTATTTAGCGGGCCGGTCAATGAATAAAGAAAAAGGAAGAATGTGATGATCAAAGCAAAAGT
The DNA here is from genome assembly GCF_046535585.1 of Bacillus sp. SIMBA_005. Taxonomy (NCBI): domain Bacteria; kingdom Bacillati; phylum Bacillota; class Bacilli; order Caryophanales; family Bacillaceae; genus Bacillus; species Bacillus sp. SIMBA_005. Next base: position 11,682 of record NZ_JAWRWI010000008.1, read on the forward strand.
CAGTGTCACGTTGTTAGCATTTATATTACTCACAGGATGTCTGTATCCAGAAAATCGCAAAACTGAAAACCGTGTGCCGTATGAAGAGCAGCTGCAAAGCGTTCAGACAGCGATTGAGGAATTTCAAAAAGCAACCAATGGTCTTTTGCCGATTGAAACGAAAGAAGCAGACACGCCGGTTTATCAGAAGTACGTCATCGACTTTAAGCGCTTGTCACCAAGATATTTACACGATGTACCGTCTACTTCCTTTGAAGGCGGGGGGGAATATATTTATGTCCTCACAGACGTCGAAAAAAAACCAACTGTGAAACTGCTTGATGTCAAAATGACGCAAACCATCAGTGAATTACGGCTTAGAATCAAAATATATCAAGATGAACATACATATCCGCCATACGGCAAAGTAGTATCAAACAATTTATATACGTTAAATGAAAAAAAGCTAGGCTTAAAATCACCGCCTACGGTCATGAGTCCTGTGACAGGGAATTCCCTCCCATTACTGATTTCATCAAATGGCGAAATCTATGTGGACTACCGCAGTGATTTTGCTCATATTTTGAAGAATACGAAACAAAAGCTGAAACCAGGTGAAAACATTCAAGATGTCTATTGGCAGGAAACCCCGTTTGTACCCGCGTTTTCTGTTCCTTATACCATAAACAAAAAAGGTGAGCCTGACTTTTTAGAAAAAAAGACGTCATAAACAAGAATGAACCTTTTTCCTCTGCATATAAATGAGGAGAAAGGTTTTTTTATGGCTAAACATACTCTCAAAACAAAAAAGGTGTCATATTCAAATAGGACAACGTCATACACATATATTGTCCAGACACCTTTCAAGCAAGTTTGATTGAAGAATAGAGTATTTTATTTGAAAACGAGGATAGCAAGTCCGGGAGGGGATCACTTGGAAAAAGTCGATATTTTCAAGGATATCGCTGAACGAACAGGAGGCGATATATATTTAGGAGTCGTTGGCGCTGTTCGTACAGGGAAATCTACGTTTATTAAAAAGTTTATGGAGCTCGTGGTGCTCCCGAATATCAATAATGAGGCAGATCGTGCAAGAGCACAGGATGAATTGCCGCAAAGCGCAGCAGGAAAAACCATTATGACCACTGAGCCAAAATTTGTACCGAATCAAGCGGCATCGATTCATGTGAGTGACGGCCTTGATGTCAACATCAGGCTTGTCGATTGTGTAGGATACACAGTCCCTGGTGCGCGCGGGTATGAAGATGAAAATGGTCCAAGAATGATCAACACGCCGTGGTATGAAGAGCCAATCCCGTTCCATGAAGCAGCGGAAATTGGTACACGCAAGGTCATTCAAGAGCATTCAACCATCGGTGTTGTGATTACAACGGATGGTTCCATTGGGGAAATCCCAAGACATGATTATATTGAATCTGAAGAACGTGTGATTGATGAGCTCAAAGAGGTTGGAAAGCCGTTTATTATGGTGATCAACTCTGTGAGACCCTATCATCCTGAAACAGAAGCGCTGCGGCAGGAGCTCTGCCAAAAATATGATATTCCAGTACTCGCCATGAGTGTAGAAAGTATGAGAGAGCAAGACGTTCTTAGTGTACTTCGTGAAGCATTATATGAATTCCCAGTCCTAGAGGTGAATGTGAACCTTCCAAGCTGGGTCATGGTGCTGAAAGAAGATCATTGGCTGAGAGAAAGCTATCAGGACTCAGTGAAGGAAACCGTAAAGGATATTAAAAGATTAAGAGATGTTGACCGTGTTGTTGGCCAGTTCAGTGAATTTGACTTTATTGAAAGAGCGGGCTTAGCAGGGATTGAAATGGGTCAAGGGATTGCGGAGATTGACCTGTACGCCCCGGATGATCTATATGATCATATTCTAAAAGAAGTGGTTGGCGTAGAAATTAGAGGGAAAGACCATCTTCTAGAGCTCATGCAAGATTTTGCACATGCGAAGACAGAATATGATCAAGTATCAGATGCCTTAAAAATGGTGAAGCAGACGGGATACGGAATTGCGGCTCCGGCCCTGTCAGATATGAGTTTAGATGAGCCAGAAATCATCAGACAGGGCTCAAGATTCGGCGTAAGACTAAAGGCGGTTGCGCCATCTATTCATATGATTAAAGTAGATGTAGAAAGTGAATTTGCACCGATTATCGGAACAGAGAAACAAAGTGAAGAACTCGTCCGCTACTTAATGCAAGACTTTGAAGATGATCCGCTTTCGATTTGGAATTCAGATATATTTGGGCGCTCACTCAGCTCCCTTGTCAGAGAAGGCATTCAGGCAAAGCTGTCGCTGATGCCAGAAAATGCAAGATATAAACTGAAAGAAACACTTGAAAGAATCATCAACGAAGGATCAGGCGGTTTGATCGCGATTATTCTATAGCATGTGAGACCTCTCATTGACAGGGGTCTTTTTTTGCGTATGGAATGAGTCATAAAAAGACAATTGTATAAAGATTAGTCAGATTCAGGCTGAAATTAGGAATATTCGTTCGCAAAAGTGCCCTTAATCCTTGACGAATAAGGATTCTTCCCTTTAAAATGCTTGATATGGTATTTCATATGTGTTAATCTACTTACAGAAAATCTTCACTTTGTTGGACAAACATTCCTTCAAAGAGTTGTTTTCTAATGAAAAGCCATGTATACCGCTTTCTAGACGCTCTTTTTTTCAAAAAAAGTGTATAGAAAGAAGATGAATTGTGAAGAAATGATAACAATCTATTGAATGCATATTTTTGGGAGGAGGTGAAAGGCATGAACAAGACAGAACTTATTAACGCGGTTGCTGAAGCAAGCGAGTTATCTAAAAAAGACGCGACAAAAGCAGTTGATTCTGTTTTTGATACAATTTTAGATGCACTTAAAAATGGTGACAAAATTCAACTTATCGGTTTTGGTAACTTTGAAGTACGTGAGCGTTCAGCTCGTAAAGGACGTAACCCACAAACTGGTGCAGAGATCGAAATCCCTGCAAGCAAAGTACCTGCTTTCAAACCAGGTAAAGCACTTAAAGACGCGGTGGCAGGTAAATAATCGTTATGTGTAATGATCCTATTGCAGGAGTTATACATATACAGTTTCACACTGGTCTAGAAAAGCCCCTTTCATAAGGGGCTTTTCCTTTTGAAACAAAAGGTTCGTTTAGAACGCTCTCCTTTGCTTTTAGGATCTGAAGTGTGCTAGAATCTGATTGAAATGTAATCGCCTTTGGAGGATATAATACATGAGTGAAATAAATAAAGAACTAATTGAACACGCAGTACGCGATATATTAAAAGCCATCGGAGAAGATCCAGATCGTGAAGGACTTCTTGATACCCCTAAACGAGTAGCAAAAATGTATGAAGAAGTGTTCTCGGGATTAAATGAAGATCCAAAAGAACATTTTAAAACCATTTTTGGTGAAGACCACGAAGAACTCGTTCTTGTAAAAGATATTGCTTTCCATTCAATGTGTGAACACCACCTAGTACCTTTTTACGGAAAAGCTCATGTCGCTTATATTCCGCGCGGCGGAAAAGTGACAGGACTTAGCAAGCTTGCAAGAGCTGTAGAGGCTGTTGCCAAACGCCCGCAGCTTCAGGAACGCATCACATCAACCATTGCAGATAGTATGGTGGAAACACTCAATCCGCATGGCGTGATGATTGTCGTTGAAGCAGAGCATATGTGTATGACGATGCGCGGAGTGAAAAAGCCAGGCGCAAAAACAGTAACTTCAGCAGTACGCGGTACATTTGCAAATGATGCAGCGGCAAGAGCAGAAGTGCTTTCCTTTATTAAAAACGACTAATTCAATAGATGGAAGGTGAACAGGTTGAGTGAAAATAAAGCATCTGATTTTGTAGTGATTAAAGCCAATGAAAATGGTGTAAATGTCATCGGCCTAACTAGAGGCTCTGATACAAGATTTCACCATTCCGAAAAGCTCGATAAAGGTGAAGTCATCATTGCACAATTTACTGAGCATACGTCAGCAATCAAAGTAAGAGGCGATGCTGTCATTCAAACAAGCTTCGGGGAAATTCAAAGCGAAGCAAAGAAATAAATACTTGAGTGCACTTGATAGCATAAAAGTGAGAGCTGATATGGTATAATAAATCTCTATACAATGTGCAGGGCTACATATGAAACTGTAATTTTTGGGACAAGGGTGATATCTTTGCAAGACATCTACGGAATTTTATCTAATCTAAATATAAAATTAAATAAAAAGCTTTCTCATCCTTATTTGGCGAAACATTTACGTGCGCCACTCATCGATGAAGATAAGCTCCTTCTTTTTCATGCAATGTTTGATGAAGCTCAAATTGATGCAGAGAAAAAAGAAAATTATATTTTAACGGCGATGCTCGTGCAAATTGCCCTTGATACCCATGACGAAGTCACAACTGCTGCAGCGATCAAACAAGACGAATTCAAAAATCGTCAGCTGACTATCCTGGCAGGAGACTATTTCAGCGGTCTCTACTATTCTCTTCTCTCTGACATGAAAGACATCTACATGATTCGCACCCTCGCAACGGCGATCAAAGAAATCAATGAACATAAAATTAGACTGTATGATCGATCCATTCAAGATGCAGCGCACTTTTACAAAAGTGTAGCAACGGTTGAGTCTGCGTTATTCCAAAGGGTTTCTGAGCATTTTCAATTAACGCATTGGAATGAGATTGCAAGTCGTTTCCTTGTTTATAAGCGTTTCATGAAACAAGCAGAAGACGACAAACATTTAAAACTTTTTTTGAACGATAGCTATACGGACGCCTATACATGTTTTGACAACTTTGAGAATGAAGGCTATGAAAAGGCCAAACGATCAATCAAGGAGCATCTTGTTTCATCTCCGGTCGTTCAAAAAGAGCTATTAAATCGCCTGGATCATATGAAAAATGAACCTGCGTATCATCAGAAAGTGGAAGAAGGGTAAGTCATGCAGCAATCAAAAGAACAGCGAGTACACGGTGTATTTGAAAAAATTTATAAAAACTATGATCAAATGAACTCTGTCATCAGCTTTAAGCAGCATAAAAAGTGGCGCGATAAGACAATGAAACTGATGAATGTTCAAAAAGGAGCCAAAGCATTAGACGTATGCTGCGGAACAGCCGATTGGACCATTGCGCTTGCTGATGCTGTTGGAGACAAAGGTGAAGTCAAAGGCCTTGATTTTAGTAAAAATATGCTGAGTGTTGGAGAAACGAAGGTGAAAACTGGGGGCTATAATCAAATTGAATTGCTTCACGGCAATGCGATGGAGCTTCCTTTTGAGGACAACACATTTGATTATGTCACGATCGGTTTTGGCCTACGGAACGTGCCTGATTACTTGACGGTGCTAAAAGAAATGACAAGAGTCGTGAAGCCTGGTGGAATGGTTGTCTGTCTAGAGACATCGCAACCTGAAATGATTGGGTTTAAACAAGGCTACTATGTCTATTTCAAATACATCATGCCGCTCTTCGGTAAACTGTTTGCCAAAAGCTATCAGGAGTATTCATGGCTTCAAGAATCAGCCAAAGCGTTCCCTGGCATGAAAGAACTGGCGGCTCTTTTCGAAGAGGCAGGTCTGTCTGATGTCTCGTATCATCCATTTACAGGCGGTGTAGCAGCAACACATATCGGAAAGAAGCTTTGAATAAACGATATTTGGGTGAAAATAATGAAACTAAAAGCAATGATCTCTTTTTTAAATCATGATATCGATATTATTGAAAAGGAGCTTGAACAAACAGTTCGCTCTGATTATGCATTATTAAGTGAAGCGGGTCTTCATTTGCTGCAAGCGGGCGGAAAACGAATCCGCCCCGTTTTTGTTCTCCTTTCAGGCATGTTTGGCGACTATGACATTAATAAAATTAAATATGTTGCCGTTGCGCTTGAGCTCATTCATATGGCATCGCTCGTTCACGATGATGTCATTGATGATGCAGAGCTGAGAAGAGGCAAGCCAACGATTAAGGCAAAATGGGACAATCGAATTGCCATGTACACAGGAGATTATATGTTTGCAAGATCGCTTGAGTATATGACAAAGATCAATCACCCAATGGCGCATGAAATTTTGTCAAAGATGGTTGTCGAGCTCTGTCTTGGTGAAATCGAGCAAGTGAAAGACAAATACAATATGGATCAAAACCTGCGTACATATTTAAGAAGAATCAAACGAAAAACAGCCTTGCTTATTGCAGGCAGCTGTCAGTTAGGTGCGATAGCAGCAGGTACAGATGAGAAAACACATAAAGCCCTTTACTGGTTTGGCTACTATGTCGGGATGTCCTATCAGATCATTGATGATGTGCTTGATTTCACATCAACTGAAGAAGAGCTTGGTAAGCCTGTTGGAGGGGACCTTTTACAAGGAAATGTCACACTCCCAGTCTTATATGCACTGAAGAATCCTACACTCGAAGGCCAATTAAAGCTGATTAATAGTGAAACAACAGAAATGCAGCTAAAGCCAGTGATTGAACATCTCAAACAAACAGATGCGATCGACCGCTCGATTCGAGTGAGTGAAATGTATTTGAAAAAGGCATTCGAACAGCTGGACAAACTTCCTCGAGGACGAGCAAGAACGTCACTCGCTTCCATTGCCAAATATATTGGAAAACGAAAATTCTAATCAACATATTGTTGATTGGTTTTTTTGTGAAATTTTTTGTCAAAAATTGATTATTGTATAAAAAAATGATACGATCACTTTGTAACAATGTAAGCCTATACATACATAAACGACGGGGTGGAGAACGTATATGGACAAAACATTTCTTATGGTCAAACCTGATGGTGTGGAAAGACAATTAATCGGTGAAATTGTGTCAAGATTCGAAAAAAAGGGACTTCAGCTTGTTGGTGCAAAACTAATGAGTATTCCAAAAGAAGTAGCAGAAACACATTACGGAGAGCATAAAGAAAAACCATTCTTCGGGGAATTGGTTGACTTTATTACGTCAGGACCAGTATTTGCAATGGTATGGCAAGGTGAGCAGGTAGTAGATGTCACAAGACAGATTATCGGCAAAACAAACCCGAAGGAAGCGCTTCCGGGCACGATAAGAGGAGACTATGGATTGACGGTTGGAAAAAACATTATCCATGGCTCAGACTCACCAGAAAGTGCTGAAAGAGAAATCAACTTATTCTTCAAACAAGAAGAACTCACAAACTGGGATCAAACCATCTCAAGCTGGATTTATTAAAACTCAAGCCAAGGTGTTCATCAAATGAGCACCTTGGCTTTTTTATATGAATATTTCTATACGAAATTTCGCATGAGAAGATACAAATTTTCGATAAAAACAGCTATACTAGGACAAAGATAGATGAGACAGGAGAGGACTTTGATGGATCAATATCAAGTATTTGTCGGGAAATGGAAAAAACTAACCGGGGTGGATCTGAATTTATATAAAGAAGCACAAATGAAACGAAGATTAACGTCACTTTATGATAAAAAAGGATATAGAGATTTTGAAGCCTTCGCGGCTGCCCTTGAAAAGGATAGAGCACTATTAGATGAGACGATGGATCGAATGACGATCAATGTGTCAGAATTTTACCGAAATTATCAGCGCTGGGAAGTGCTTGATCAAAAAATTCTTCCGCTGCTTTCGAAAAACAGTGGAACCCTAAAAATATGGAGTGCAGCATGTTCGACAGGAGAGGAGCCGTATACACTCTCAATGCTGCTATCAAGTCATCCACTTGTAAAGGACTTCCAAATTATCGCGACTGATATTGATGATAAAGTGCTGCAATCAGCCCAAAAAGGAAGATATCATGAACGATCACTGCAAGAGGTACCAGATCAAATCAAGCAAAAATATTTCACAAAAGAAGATTCTTCATTTTACACGGTGAAAGATGAAGTCCGAAAGCACATTCAATTTAAAAAGCACAACCTTTTAGCAGACCCTTATGAAAAACAGCTTGATCTTATCGTATGCCGAAATGTCCTTATCTACTTTACAGAAGAGGCAAAAGAAGAGATTTACATGAAAATGAGCAGCAGTTTAAAGCCAAATGGCGTATTATTTGTTGGGTCAACTGAACAAATTTTTCACCCAGAAAAGTTTGGACTGACATCTGCTGATACTTTCTTTTATCAAAAGAAGGGTATGTAGCTGACTTTTTAGTAGTAAGTGTGTTATTATAGTTTTACTTAAAAGCGTTAATGCGATGAAGGGAGATCGAGTCATGAGATACTTAACAGCAGGTGAATCACATGGTCCACAATTGACCACAATTATTGAAGGCGTTCCAGCGGGACTTTACATAGAGCAGGATGACATCAATTATGAATTGGCTAGAAGACAAAAAGGTCACGGCCGCGGCAGAAGAATGCAGATTGAAAAAGACCAAGCGAAAGTGTTAAGTGGTGTTCGCCACGGGAAAACATTAGGTTCTCCTATTGCACTTGTCGTTGAAAACAACGACTGGAAGCATTGGACAAAGGTGATGGGGGCAGAGCCGATCACAGAAGAAGAAGAGAGTGAAATGAAGCGTCAAATTTCACGCCCTAGACCAGGACATGCGGATTTAAATGGTGCGATTAAATACGGACATCGTGATATGCGAAACGTATTAGAGCGTTCATCAGCCCGTGAGACTACCGTTCGCGTAGCAGCAGGCGCAGTCGCTAAACAAATCCTGGCTCATTTAGGGATCAAGGTAGCTGGTCACGTTCTTGAAATTGGCGGAGTGAAAGCAGCTCAAACGGCATATGAATCAATTGAAGATTTGCAAAAGGTAACGGAAGAGTCACCTGTTCGCTGCTACGACAGTGAAGCAGGTCAAAAAATGATGGATGCCATTGATGAAGCGAAGAAAAACGGTGATTCCATTGGTGGAATTGTGGAAGTCATCGTTGAAGGAATGCCGGTTGGAGTCGGAAGCTATGTTCACTATGACCGCAAATTAGACAGCAAGCTTGCAGGTGCTGTTCTGAGTATTAACGCTTTTAAAGGGGTCGAATTTGGTATCGGCTTCGAGGCTGCTTCTAAAAATGGCAGTGAGGTCCATGATGAAATCATCTGGGATGAAGAAAAAGGCTATACGAGAAAAACAAATCGCTTAGGTGGTCTTGAAGGCGGAATGTCAACTGGAATGCCAATTGTCGTAAGAGGGGTCATGAAACCAATCCCAACGCTTTACAAACCGCTTCAAAGCGTTGACATTGAAACAAAAGAACCTTTCTCCGCAAGCATTGAGCGTTCTGACAGCTGTGCTGTTCCTGCCGCAAGTGTTGTCGCAGAAGCAGTCGTGGCTTGGGAAATCGCCAATGCTGTAGTTGAGCAGTTTGGCCTTGATCAAATTGACCGCATTAAAGAAAATGTTGACAAAATGCGCCAGCTTCAGAGGGAATTTTAATGAAAACATTGGAAGTTAAGACGTCCTCAGCCACTTATCCTGTATATATCGGTGATGGGATTAAACGCAATATCGTCGACTTGATAACTTCCACGGGGCATTCCTATACGAAGCTCTTAATCGTGACAGATACAGCGGTTGATGCCATTTACGGTGATGAAATGGTTCGATTACTTAAGCAGAAGTGGTCTGTGCATAAAGTGGTTGTGCCAAGCGGAGAGCAGTCGAAATCTTTTGCTGAGTTTGAGCATATTCATACGAAGGCCATTCAATTTCAGCTGGATCGCTCCTCGTGCATCATTGCGCTTGGAGGCGGCGTAATTGGCGATTTGGCTGGCTTTGTTGCTGCTAGTTATATGAGAGGTATTGATTTTATCCAAGTTCCGACGACGCTATTGGCGCATGACAGTGCAGTTGGCGGAAAAACAGGGATTAACCACCCGCTCGGTAAAAATTTAATTGGTGCCTTTCATCAGCCGAAAGCCGTGATCTATGATACGAGCATGCTTGAGACACTATCTCAAACTGAAATGAGGTCAGGCTTTGCTGAGGTCATCAAACATGCCCTCATTTCAAGTGAAGACTTTTTATCAGAACTGATGTCTATTCGTTCTTTGGCGGAATGTTCAAAGAGCGAGCTGGCACATATACTGTATCAAGGGATTAAAGTCAAAGCGTCGATTGTTCAAAAAGACGAAAGAGAACAAGGCGTGCGTGCATTTTTGAATTTAGGTCATACACTTGGGCATGCCATTGAAGCAGAGTATGGATACGGCGTTATTACGCACGGAGATGCAATTGCAATCGGCATGCAGTTTGCGCTATATGTGAGCGAAAAGAAGCTGGGACTCAGGCTCCATCGTATGAAACTAAAAGAGTGGATGAAAGAACTCGGATTTCCGGTACAAGTCACTCAAGATATTTCCACGAAAACATTTGTTGACCGGATGATTGGTGATAAAAAGGCAAGAGGCGGAACCGTTCAATTTGTTTTATTAAAACAGGTTGGAGATGCTGTCTTGCAGTCTTTCACAAAAGATGATCTGCATCAATGGCTCGAAGAATGGAAACGGGAGGAGGGATGTCTATGATGTTTCGCGGGATACGTGGGGCTACAACAGTGAAAGAAGATACAGAAACAGAAGTATTAAATAAAACGAAACAGCTGCTAGAAGCGATAATTTCAAGAAATCAAGTAGATCCAGAACGTGTCGTGCAGATCTTAATTTCAGCTACACAAGATATTCACTCCGTTTTTCCGGCAAAAGCCCTTCGTCAGTTTGAAGGGTGGACGTATGTGCCTGTTACTTGTATGCAGGAGCTGGACATTCAAGGCGGTTTAAAACATTGTATTCGTGTGTTAATGACGGTCCAAACAGACACAAAGCAGGAAGATGTGCAGCATGTGTACTTGGAAGAAGCTGTGACGCTTCGCCCTGATTTACAGTTGACAAAAAACAAGGAATTATAATACGATATGAACAGCCGAAGTTTACACACAGGTGTAAACGGCATTGCAAGTTTAGAGAAGATGAGAATGAGACTAGGGTAGTTGAGATGAGTAGAGTTGAGCAGAGATACGATACTTCTATTTAATCATACTGCCTAAAAGAGCACCCCTCTTTTAGGTTTATTTCGTATACTCATACAAACCCTCTATATGTCCCCTCATTCTCCTTAATCCCATTTAAGGAGTGTGCTTATGAATTCCCAATCAAATTTGACCCGATTTTTAAGGGACAGCGAGTCCCACAAAACGATCCCGATTGTTGAAACCATTACAGTTGATACGCTCTCACCGATTCAAATTGTCGAAAAACTCAAGGCAGATATTGTGTATTTATTAGAAAGCAAAGATGAGTCTTCTAGCTGGTCGAGATATTCCTTCATCGGATTGCATCCTTTTTTAACCTTACACGATGACCAAAACGAATATATTGCACGTGATGCGGCAGGGCAAGAGGTCATGAAAAAGCAAGAACTAAAAGACTTATTAGACTGGATGAAAGAGCAATATCAAATCAAGGCACCAGACGTTGACATCCCGTTTACAGGCGGGGCAGTTGGGTACTTAAGTTACGACCTTATTCCAAGCATTGAACCTTCTGTCAGGCCTCACCGAAGCGCATCTACGACAGACAATTGTACTTTATTTGTTTGCCAAACGATGATTGCCTTTGATCATGAAACGAATCATGTTCATTTTATTCAATACACCCAGCTAACAGGGAATGAAACAGAAGACGAAAAAATACAAGCTTACAAGGAAAATCAAAAGCAGCTTGAACAGATGATTCACAAACTCCATGCAAGGGTCGATATGAAAGAACTGATTTTATCAGGGAATATGAACGAATCACCGTCTTTTGAACATGTGACATCAACCTATGAAAAAGAGCAATTTTTACAGGACGTAGAAAAAATCAAAGAATACATTCGAGCGGGTGATATTTTTCAAGGCGTACTCTCACAGCGATTCGATATCCCAGTGTCAGTGAGTTCATTTGAATTATACCGTGTGCTGCGCATTGTAAATCCATCTCCATACATGTATTTTATGAAATTAAAAGACCGTGATTTAGTCGGAAGCTCACCAGAACGATTAATTCATGCCAAAAATAGGCACTTAGAAATTCATCCTATTGCAGGCACAAGAAAAAGAGGAGCAACAAAAGAAGAGGACGCCGCACTGGCAAGAGAGCTGCTAGAAGATGAGAAAGAAAAAGCAGAACATTACATGTTAGTAGATCTAGCCAGAAATGATGTCGGCCGCGTAGCGGAATACGGCAGCGTGTCCGTACCGACCTTTACAAAAGTTGTGAACTTTTCACATGTTATGCACATCATCTCCATTGTGACAGGGAAGCTAAAGCAGGATACACACCCAGTTGATGCACTCATGTCCGCATTTCCAGCAGGCACATTAACAGGGGCACCGAAAATAAGAGCGATGCAATTATTAAATGAAATGGAGCCTGAGCCAAGGGAAACATATGGCGGCTGTATTGCCTATATTGGATTCGACGGTAATATCGACTCTTGTATTACCATTCGCACCATGAGCGTGAAAGATCAGACCGCTTCCATACAAGCAGGCGCTGGCATTGTCGCAGATTCTGTTCCAGAAAATGAATGGGAAGAGACATGTAACAAGGCAGGAGCGCTTCTGAGGGCCATTCAGCTTGCTGAACATATTTTCTCAGAAAAGGAGAGTGTGCAGGATGAATCAACGACTATCAGCTCTTGTTAACGGAGGCTTCCTATCAGAAAATGAAGCACATAGTCTAATGCATGATATGATGAGTGGCTCTTTAACAGATGCTGAAGTCGCTGCAAGTCTATCGATTTTAGCACATAGAGGAGAAACCGCTGAAGAAATGACGGGCTTTGTGAAGGCTATGCGGCAAAAAGCAGAACCAGCGGAAAGATTACTTGATGTCGTTGACACATGCGGCACAGGAGGCGATGGACTCTCTACATTTAATATATCAACTGCAGCTGCTATTGTAGCTTCCGCCGCTGGTGCTAAAATCGCAAAACACGGAAATCGTTCAGTCTCTTCTAAAAGCGGAAGTGCCGACGTGCTAGAGTGTCTTGGGATTCACATTCAATCCACGCCAGAAGAAACAAGAAAACAAATACAAGAGAAAAACATGGGCTTTTTATTTGCGCCACTGTACCACTCATCTATGAAACAAGTAGCAGCAGTCCGCAAGCAGCTTGGCTTCCGGACGGTATTTAATCTATTAGGGCCGCTTTGCCACCCGCTGCAAGCCAAAAAGCAAATCATCGGTGTGTATGCAAAGGAAAAGGCAAAATTAATGGCAGAAGCCCTTGCCCCATTAGAACCAGAGCATGTCCTGTTTGTATGCGGGGAAGACGGGCTGGATGAATTAACGATTACAGCAAATTCATATGTGATTGAACTTAAAAAAGGTGCCATGACAGAATATACGCTAAACCCAGAAGACTTTGGATTGGAAAAAGGATACTTATCAGATATTCAGGTCCAATCACCGGAAGAGAGTGCGAAATTGATTCAGAATATATTGAATCATCAAACAGGAGGGGCACCGCTTCATATTACAGCTCTGAATGCCGGAGCGGCTTTATATGTCGCAGGCAAGTCAGAAAGCCTCATGGCAGGAACATTAAAAGCATTAGAAACGATTAAAAACGGAGCAGCCAAAGAACAATTGACTCGTTTAAAACAAAAAACGAAAGAGGAAGAGATCTATGCTTAATGAAATCATTGCACGCAAAAAAGAACATATCCAAACGTTGCAGCTACCTCATGATGGACACTATGAAAGACGATCATTTAAAGAAGCACTCATGAATCCTCACCGCTCGATTGGGTTGATTGCTGAGGTGAAAAAGGCATCTCCTTCCAAAGGAATCATTCAGCCGAATTTTGATCCTCTGCAAACAGCAAAAGCATACGAAAAATCGAATGCTGATTGCTTATCAGTTTTAACAGATGAACCATTTTTTCAAGGGAAAAACGAGTATCTTTCCTTCATTAAAGAACACGTCGCACGTCCAATTTTAAGAAAAGACTTTATCATCGATTCAATACAAATAGAAGAGTCGAGACGTATCGGTGCAGATGCCATTTTATTAATTGGAGAAGTACTTGAACCGCAACAGCTGCATGAGCTCTATGCTGAAGCAAAGGAAAAAGGACTAGATATCCTTGTCGAAGTTCACGCAGAAGATACACTGGAACATATCTTAAATATATTCACCCCCGAAATCATTGGCGTGAATAACCGAAATTTAAAGACATTTAAAACAACGGTTGAGCAAACAAAAGAGATTGCACCACTTGTACCAAAGGATGTCTTACTAGTAAGTGAAAGCGGTATTCAGACATTTGATGATCTAACCTTTGTCAAAAACCATGGAGCGAGTGCTGTCCTTGTAGGCGAATCATTAATGAGAGAACCCTCACAAGAAAAAGCCGTTCAGACGTTATTTGGAGAATGACCACGATGAAACTTTTTTTAAAATATTGCGGGGCGGTCTCACTAGAAGATGTAGAATGCATTGCCCAATCTCAAGCAGATGCGATCGGATTTATTTTTGCTCCAAGTAAAAGAAAAGTCGATCCAGATCAAGTGAAACAATGGCTCATGAAGTCGCAGTGCGAGAAAGAGATTACTGGTGTCTTTGTAAATGAAAAAATCCAAAAAGTGTGTGACATCACTAAACATATTCCTTTAGATATCGTGCAGCTGCATGGAGATGAAACACGAGAGGATGCAAAACAAATAAAACAACAAACAGGGGCGGTAGTGTGGAAAGTCTTTCATCACGATCCCAATATAAAAGAAACACTTGATCAAATGACGGCATTTGCGCCGTTTGTCGATGGCTTTCTCATTGATGCGAAAGTAAAAGGGATGAGAGGTGGTTCTGGCACAGCTTTTGCTTGGGAAGCGGTACCTGTATATAATCAGCAAGCAAAACGACTGGGGAAAATATGCATCATTGCAGGCGGGATAACACCTGAAACGCTGCCAGAGCTGCTTGCCTATGGCCCAAAAGCGATCGATCTTTCAAGCGGTATAGAAGAAAACGGGAAGAAAAGCAGCGCTAAGATCAAAGCGCTCGAAGAAAGGATGTTAAACGATGTACGCATATCCAAATGAGCTTGGCAGATATGGAGAATTTGGAGGGAAATTTGTTCCCGAGACACTCATGCAGCCACTCAAAGAAATAGAACAAGCATTTAACGAATTAAAAGAAGACTCCGCTTTTAAGCAAGAATATCTTTCTCTATTGCAAAACTACTCAGGCAGACCGACTGCGCTGACATATGCTGATCAATTATCTGCATACCTCGGCGGCGCAAAAATCTATTTAAAAAGAGAAGATTTAAACCATACAGGTGCTCATAAAATCAACAATGCACTTGGCCAGGCACTGCTTGCAAAAAAAATGGGGAAATCAAACATCATCGCGGAAACAGGCGCTGGACAGCACGGAGTAGCAGCTGCAACGGTGGCCGCAAAGTTTGGATTATCGTGCACGGTATTTATGGGAAAAGAGGATGTGGAGAGACAATCTCTCAATGTATTCCGAATGAAGCTCCTTGGCGCTGAAGTCATACCTGTCACAAGTGGAAACGGCACATTAAAAGATGCAACGAACGAAGCGATTCGTTATTGGGTCCAGCACTGTAGTGATCATTTCTATATGATAGGTTCAGTTGTAGGACCTCACCCGTATCCCCAAATCGTCAGTGAGTTCCAGCGGATGATTGGTGATGAAGCCAAAGAGCAGATGCTTAAAAAAGAAGGCAGGCTTCCACATAAAGTCATTGCTTGTGTCGGCGGCGGAAGTAATGCGATTGGAATGTACCGAGCGTTTTTGGATGATGAGATTGATTTGATTGGTGTAGAAGCGGCTGGAAAAGGGGTCGATACCCCGCTTCATGCAGCAACCATTACAAAGGGGACAAAAGGAGTCATTCATGGATCTTTGACCTATTTAATCCAAGACGAATTTGGCCAAATTATTGAGCCCTATTCCATTTCAGCTGGTTTAGATTATCCCGGAATCGGACCAGAGCACGCTTATTTACATGCGAGCGGACGCGTTCAATATGTAAGTGCTACAGATCAAGAAGCACTGGATGCACTAAAGCTGCTGACAGAAAAGGAAGGAATTCTGCCAGCGATTGAATCAGCACACGCTTTAGCCAAGGCATTTGAGATGAGCAGGACGATGAGTGAAGATGAAATCATCCTTGTCTGCCTGTCAGGAAGAGGAGATAAGGATGTGCATACATTAATGAATGTGCTTGAAAGTGAGGGCAAAACCAAATGATCACATTTCAATTAGAGCAAGGCGAGAAATTATTCATCCCATTTATTACGGCAGGAGATCCGTCAGAAGAAATCACGATCGATTTAGCTTTGTCCCTTCAAGCAGCCGGTGCACATGCGATTGAGCTAGGTGTTCCTTACTCCGATCCGCTAGCAGACGGTCCTGTCATTCAAAGAGCCTCCAAAAGAGCTCTAAATCATGGCATGAATATCGTAAAAGCGATAGAATTAGCAGGGAAGATGAAAAAAAACGGTGTAAAAATTCCTGTAATTCTATTTACGTATTATAATCCTGTGTTACAATTAGACACAGAATACTTTTTCGCTTTACTGTGCAAAAATCATATTTCGGGACTCTTAACACCCGACTTGCCTTTTGAAGAAAGCAGTGAGCTGCAAAAGAACTGTCAAACATATGACATTTCATATATTTCGCTCGTTGCACCAACCAGTAAGGAACGATTAGTAAATATTGTAGAGCAGGCAGAAGGTTTTGTGTATTGTGTTTCATCTCTTGGTGTAACAGGTGTCAGACAAACCTTTGACGAATCGATTACTGATTTTATTCAACAAGTGAAACAGCTGAGTCACATACCGGTTGCGGTCGGTTTTGGTATCTCAACAAGAGAGCAGGTAGACTCAATGAATAAACTGAGTGACGGCGTCGTGGTAGGCAGTGCACTTGTGAAAAAAATTGAAGAACTTCAAGATCAATTGTTAGCAAATGATACACGTCAAGACGCTTTAAGAGAATTTGAAACCTATGCAAAAACATTTAGTCCCCTCTATTCATTCAAATGAGGTGAAACTTTTGCAAATCAAAGATCAATTAAAACAACTAAAACCGTATCAACCTGGGAAACCAATTGAAGAGGTCAAAAAAGAATATCAATTAGACAAAATTGTGAAATTGGCTTCAAATGAAAACCCTTTTGGATGTTCCACGCATGCAAGAGAGGCGATACAAGCTGAACTCGAACATTTAGCGATTTATCCAGATGGATACAGCGCAAGTTTAAGGACAGAGCTTGCTGAGTTTCTTCAAGTAAATGAAAAACAATTAATATTCGGGAATGGCTCAGATGAACTTGTGCAAATTATTGCTAGGGCATTCCTTGACCAACATACAAATACCGTCATCCCAGCTCCGTCTTTTCCGCAATATCGTCACAATGCAATCATTGAGCGGGCAGAGATTCGAGAAGTGCCGCTTTTAGACGGAGGAGCTCACGATCTAAAGGGCATGCTTGATGCGATTGATGAGAACACGAAGGTTGTCTGGGTATGTAACCCGAATAACCCGACTGGAAATCATTTGTCAGAATCTGAACTTGTGACGTTTTTAGATCAAGTACCAGCTCATGTGCTTGTAGTACTAGATGAAGCATATGTCGAATACGTTCGTGCGGAAGACTTTCCGAATAGCTTATCTTTATTACACAACTATCAAAATGTCATCGTACTCCGTACGTTTTCTAAAGCGTATGGACTGGCCGCGCTTCGTGTAGGCTATGGCATTGCATCAGAAGAGTTGATTACTGCGATTGAACCAGCGAGAGAGCCGTTTAATACGAGTCGTATTGCTCAGGCAGCAGCTCGTGCAGCGATAAAAGATCAGGACTTCATTCAATCATGCAGACAAAAAAATGAAGCAGGGCTCAAGCAATATCAAGAATTTGCTGAACGTTTTGGACTATTTATTTATCCGTCTCAAACAAACTTCGTTCTGATTGATTTTAAAAGAGATGCAGATGAATTATTCAATGCATTATTGAAAAAAGGCTACATTGTTAGGTCTGGTAAAGCACTTGGTTTTCCAACGTCTTTACGTATTACGGTCGGGACAATGGAGCAAAATGCAGAAATTCTAAGTACACTTGCTGATTTATTGCAAGGCATTCGTGCGTAGCATAACCATAAAGTCATATCCTTTTACAGGATATGGCTTTCATTGTACCAACTTCATACATATAAGCTGTTGAAATGGCTTTTTTAATTTTCACGAAAAAACAGGTGATGAACATGAATGATGCAAATGAAACAATATTAATCGCTGGACTTGGTTTAATTGGAGGTTCCATCGCACTGTCGATTAAAAAAGAGTATCCTCATAAAAAAATTGTTGGATATGATGTGTCCAAAGAACAGATGGTTGCAGCAACAAAGCTGGGTATCATTGATTTAGCAGCTGATTCATTTGCGGCAGGTTTGGCTGAATCTGCGACTATTATTTTGGCAACACCCGTTCAGCAAACAGTCAAGATGCTTCGTGATATTGCAAACTCTGGAATTGAGAGAGAGCTCACAATCACAGATGTCGGTAGCACAAAGCAAAAGGTCGTCCATTTTGCAGAAAAAACGCTTCCTAAGCACTATCAATTTATTGGTGGACATCCAATGGCAGGCTCTCACAAGTCAGGTGTCATAGCAGCGAAAGACTTTTTATTTGAAAATGCGTTCTACATTTTAACGCCGGCAAAGGAAACAAACCGAGAGGCTGTTGATCGTTTGAAGGACTTGTTAAAGGGGACAAATGCTCATTTTATTGAGATGACCCCAGAAGAACATGATGGTGTAACAAGTGTGATTAGTCATTTCCCTCATATTGTTGCAGCCAGCCTTGTGCATCAAGCACATCATTTTGAAGAACAATTCCCACTCGTCAAACGGTTTGCTGCTGGAGGCTTTCGTGACATTACACGTATTGCGTCAAGCAACCCTGCAATGTGGCGAGATATCCTTCTGCACAACAAAAACAAGATTTTAGACCGGTTCCATGAATGGAAAAAAGAGATCGACCGCATTGAGACCTTTGTACAGCAAGAAGACGCTGAAGGCTTGTTCTCTTATTTTCAAGAGGCAAAGGAATATCGTGATGGACTTCCTCTGAGGAAAAAAGGTGCCATTCCAGCTTTTTATGACCTTTATGTGGATGTACCAGATCACCCTGGGGTCATTTCGGAGATTACAGGGCATTTAGCAAATGAGAACATTAGTATTACGAATATCCGTATTATTGAAACGCGGGAAGACATTAATGGGATTTTACGCATTAGTTTTCAAACAGAAAACGACCGTAAACGTGCAGAGATCTGTATAAAAAATAGAGCGAATTACGATACATTTTATGCTGACTGAGGTGACAAAGATGAAAATTCATAAACATGCTCCTATGAATGGAGTCATTCATATTCCAGGTGATAAATCCATTTCTCATCGATCAGTGATGTTTGGAGCAATTGCTGATGGGACGACAGTGGTGAAAAACTTTCTCCCTGGAGCCGATTGTTTAAGTACGATTGATTGTTTTAGAAAGATGGGCGTTGAAATTGAACAAAAAGGGACCGATGTTGTGATCCATGGAAAGGGACTGAAAGAGCTCAAGGAGCCGTCTGACGTCCTCGATGTCGGTAATTCTGGTACAACCATTCGATTAATGATGGGAATATTAGCTGGTTGCGAGTTTCACAGTACACTGATCGGTGATGAGAGTATTGCTAAAAGACCAATGAAGCGAGTAACAGGTCCACTTAAACAACTAGGAGCGAAAATAGATGGCAGAGCAAACGGCGAGTATACGCCACTGTCTATTCGTGGCGGCCATTTAAAAGGTATCTCATATGAGTCTCCGGTGGCAAGTGCGCAAATTAAGTCCGCTGTCCTTTTAGCAGGGCTTCAAGCAGAGGGAACAACGACATTAACTGAACCACATAAATCAAGAGATCATACAGAAAGAATGCTCTCTATGTTTGGTGTGAAACTAGATGAAGATGAACAAAGTGTTTCCATTGAAGGCGGTCAAGCATTAAAAGCAACAGATATATTTGTTCCTGGAGACATCTCCTCAGCTGCATTTTTCCTTGTTGCTGGATCGATTGTTCCTAACAGCCGAATTGTGTTAAAAAATGTCGGGCTAAACAAAACAAGAACGGGCATTATTGATGTTCTGAAACAAATGGGTGCGAATCTTGAGATCAATGAAGTAGATGCAAAAGGTGGAGAACCATATGGTGATTTAACGATCTCGACCTCTTCATTAAAAGGGATTGAAATTTCTGGTGATGTGATTTCAAGACTTATCGACGAGATTCCAATTATAGCGCTTCTAGCGACACAAGCAGAAGGAACAACGATCATTAAAGATGCTGCTGAGTTAAAAGTAAAAGAGACCAATCGAATTGATACAGTCGTGTCAGAACTTAAAAAACTCGGTGCTGATATTGAAGCAACAGATGATGGTATGAAGATTCATGGTAAAACCACGCTTCAAGGCGGCGCAGTCGTGTCAAGCTACGGAGATCACCGAATCGGGATGATGCTTGGGATTGCTGCATGTATCACAAAGCAAGCGGTTGAGATTGAAGATACAGATGCTGTACGCGTTTCATACCCGAATTTCTTTGAACATATTGAATACTTAACAAAAACAGTCTGAGGATGTCCTCAGGCTTTTTCTTTCCTTAGGCATATTTGTAAGGAATATAGCATAGCTTGTCTCAAGATGAAACCAGGAAAAAATTCATTTTATTTGATCAAAAAATGAATTTTAGGTGTTTTTAGTTTACAAAACTTCCGTTTCGTAAAGGATGAAATGAAAAACAGTCTTTAAAACACAAAAATGGGTTCATTTTAAAAGTGCAACATATTTGCTGGATGAGTACCTGTCGATTATGATATGAAGTAACAATAGTTTAGGTTTTTGGAAAACAGAAAGGAACGGTTTGATTTGAATAGTTCATTACAAGAAGCCATAAAATTAGTTGAGGCGGGTGAGACTGAAAAAGGACTTCAAACACTTGCTAAGGCAGAAAAGCATTTGCATGATGAAGAAAAGGCGCAGGCAGCTCAGTTATATTATGATTGGGGAGATATCGATAAAGCGAGAAATCTCATCAGTGATTTACATGATTTATATCCAGAGGAAACAGGGTTAACATGTTTTTATGCAGAACTTCTGATTGACTCTGATGAAGAAGAAAAGGCGATTTCGGTATTAGAGACGATTCCTGAAGATGATGATGCGTATCCAGAGAGTCTACTGTTAATGGCAGATTTGTATCAAATGCAAGGACTATTTGAAGTCAGTGAACAAAAGCTCTTAAAAGCAAAAGAGCTGCTCCCAAATGAAGCCATTATTGATTTTGCATTAGGTGAATTGTATTTTTCACAAGGTCTTTCAAAGAAAGCGGCCGACTATTTCTACAAGGTTGCAGATCAACAACATGAGGTTGGCGGCGTCAATGTTTATCAGAGGCTTGCTGAATCACTCAGCACAGCTGGAGAATTTGAAGATGCGCTTGAATGGTACGAAAAGGCAGTGAAAGGTCAAACAGATCCGAATACACTTTTTGGCTACGGATTTACAGCGATGAGGGCTGGCCGAACGAAAACAGCCATTCAGCAGCTTTCAGAACTAAAAGATATTGATCCATCTTATTCGTCTCTATATATGCCTTTAGCGAAAAGTTATGAGGAAGAAGGACTATATCACGAGGCTTTAGAGGTAGTAAAAGAAGGTATTAAAATTGATGAGTATAACAAAGAATTATATTTATATGGTGCAAAGATTGACTTGAAAAATGGGGATTCAGAAGATGCGAAAAAGCTGCTTCAAGAAGCACTTGCTCTTGATCCGGGATATATTGAAGCGATTCAAACATTGCTCGCGATCTATTTAAATGAAGAGCTTTTTGATGAAATTTTGGATGTCATTAAAGAGGTTAAAAGCTTTGGGGAAGATGATCCAAAATGGAATTGGTATGCTGCATCAGCATCTGTTGGACGAGAGGAATATAAAGAAGCAGCTGAGTACTTCAAGCTGGCTCTGCCTGATTTTGATGAGGAACGTGACTTTTTATATGAATACGCATCGTTCCTTTTAGAAGAAGGCAGGCAAAAAGAAGCATTGCCGCTATTACGCAAAGTTCTTCAGAAAGATGGCACGAATGAAGAAATCGAAGAAACGATTTTAAGAATTGAAGACGAAATTTCCTTATAGTTTGCAGGAATGAAGAACTGGTTTGTTGAATAATTCATGTATAGCAATTTAATTTACGATAGAGGAGGGAATAACATGCAGACCCCTGTTTCTGTCAATGAAAAGAAGGAATTCATCCGGTGGTTTTTAAACCATTATCAGTTAAAGCGAAGAGAGTGTGTTTGGATATTAAATTATTTAATGAGTCACGACTCTTTGATGGAAAAGGTTCATTTTGTAGAGCAAGCAGAATTTTGCCCAAGGGGAATCATTATGTCAACACACTGTGTGGATGAAGTTCCCTTTAGATTTTATAAAGAAAACATCATGACGACAGATGCTGAAAAGTCATTTCATGATATTCGTTTGAATAAACAGCAAGATTTGTTTATTCAATTGAATTTCCGTTCTGCTTATCGTTCTCCGGAATATGCAGCTGTGCTTGAAACAAATCCTCATATTCCAAAGGATCTTTATGAGAACGAAAAGGATAAGGATCTTGCGGAGAAAGTGCTTGAACACTCGATCGCAACTTTCCAAAAAGAACGGCTTATGAAAGAGATAGATGAAGCACTTGACCGTCATGATCAAGAAACATTTAATAAGTTAGCAAGAGAATTAAGCCTATTGTCATAAACTGAACGAATAAGCCTTGCCCTATCCAGGCAGGGCTTATGTCATGAAAGAGGGGAAATTGATGAAGTTTCAAGCGGAGGATGCGGATCGCTTTTTGCAATCTAAAGATTACATTGATACCGCTATCATTCCATTAGTTGGAATAGATGCGAATCAAATCAAACAAACCGTATCTTTAGGGGAGTTTACCATTCTTGTAGCAGAGGAACTTGAAAGGCAGCTGAAAGGGCGGGTCTTTCTTTTTCCACCACATACATATGTAGAAATCAATGACCGAAAACTAGAAGACATCTTCACGATGAAGCGGTCGCTAGAAGATCATTTTCAGCATGTCGTGTTAATCTCATCTGATCACCAATGGAAAGAGCATGCGGCGGTTAGTGAATCACTATTTTTGTTAAAGCCGGTTCCGCTCGAGCATTTAAAGGTAGAATTAAAGCAAAAAATTGTACAAGACAGTGTAGAACAAATTTTGAACTTTTTGTTACAAAAGTGGAACCCTTCATAAAAACCCTTACATTTGCATTGTACATAGCTTTTTAGGCTGTTGACCTTGTGAATAGATTGATATATTATGAGGGTGTCCTAGTTTTATGAAATTTTTTCTAATTCAGTTATAAAGTAGCTGACGACCTGAGGGGGGGAGAAAAAAATGAGCGAGAAGAGACATGGAGTGTCCAGGCGTCAATTTTTGAATTACACGTTGACCGGCGTGGGGGGATTTATGGCCGCTGGAATGCTCATGCCTATGGTTCGCTTTGCGCTTGACCCTGTGCTAAAAGGAACAGAGGATCAGGATATGGTTCAAGTTGTCAGTGTAGATGAACTGACGAAGGAACCGAAGCGCTTTGACTTTAAAATTGATCAAGTAGATGCATGGTATGAGTCAAAGGAATCTAGGTCAGCATGGGTGTACAAAGAAGGGGATGAAATTGTCGCTTTATCGCCAATCTGTAAACATTTAGGATGTACAGTGAACTGGAACAGTGATCCGAAAAATCCAAACAAATTTTTCTGCCCATGCCACTATGGGCTGTACGACAAGGATGGTACAAACGTACCCGGAACTCCGCCACTTGCACCGCTTGACCATTATAAGCAGCAAGTGAAGGACGGATACCTCTATCTTGGAAAAGCTGTGCCGAAAGGGGAAGGGTAACGATGCTTAACAAGATTTATGATTGGGTAGATGAGCGGCTAGACATTACACCAATATGGAGAGATATTGCGGATCATGAGGTGCCAGAGCATGTCAATCCAGCACATCATTTCTCCGCTTTTGTGTACTGTTTTGGCGGTTTAACGTTTTTTGTGACAGTCATTCAAGTCCTTTCGGGCATGTTTTTAACGATGTATTACGTGCCAGATATTAAAAACGCCTGGGAATCTGTCTATTATTTACAAAATGAAGTGGCATTTGGTCAGATTGTCAGAGGGATGCACCACTGGGGTGCGAGTTTAGTTATTGTCATGATGTTTTTACATACGCTAAGGGTCTTTTTCCAAGGGGCGTATAAAAAGCCTAGAGAGCTCAACTGGATTGTTGGTGTGCTCATTTTCTTTGTGATGCTTGGACTTGGTTTTACAGGTTATCTCTTGCCATGGGATATGAAGGCGCTATTTGCGACGAAGGTTGGTCTTCAAATTGCAGAAGCGACACCTTTCATTGGTAAAGAGATCAAAACGCTGCTTGCAGGTCATCCTGACATTGTAGGGGCACAAACGCTGACGAGATTTTTCGCTATCCATGTCTTTTTCTTGCCAGCGGCATTATTTGGGCTGATGGCTGCCCACTTTATTATGATTCGTAAGCAAGGAATTTCTGGACCGCTATAAAAAAGTTGCGTTTGATGAATGTTCAATGAGGAGGGGATGACTTTGCATAGGGGAAAAGGGATGAAGTTTGTCGGAGACTCTAGAATTCCGGCAGAAAGAAAACCTAACATACCTAAAGACTATTCCGAATATCCGGGAAAAACAGAAGCCTTTTGGCCGAACTTTCTTTTAAAGGAATGGCTTGTAGGTGCCGTTTTTTTAATTGGATTTCTTGTCCTAACTGTGGTTCATGCACCTCCGCTTGAGCGGATGGCTGATCCAACAGATACCGGCTATATTCCGCTGCCAGACTGGTATTTCTTATTCTTGTACCAGTTATTAAAATATGAATTTGCTGCAGGCGGCTATACGGTAGTTGGTGCGATGATTATGCCTGGGATTGCGTTTGGTGCACTGTTGCTCGCACCATTTCTTGATTCTGGTCCTGAACGCAGACCGTATAGAAGACCGGTTGCAGTGGGGATGATGATCCTTGCAGTCGGCGCAGCAACATATTTAACGTGGGAGTCTGTTGCTACTCATGATTGGGAAGCAGCGGCAAAGCAAGGTGAAATTAAGAAAGAAGCAGAAATTGACACCTCAGCGGAAGAGTATAAAATTTATCAGGAGCAGACATGTATCTCCTGTCATGGGGATAACATGCAGGGCGGAGCAGCCGGACCGTCACTTGTTGACAACGGTCTTGCACCTGAGGAGATCGCTAAGATTGCTGTTGAAGGAAAAGGTAACATGCCTAAGGGTATCTTTAAAGGCAGCGATGAAGAACTTGAAAAGCTGTCTAAATATTTATCTGAGGTCAAATCTAAATAATTCAGTTGTTTAAATGTAAGTACAAGGATATACTCAAAAGAGAAAAAGCTGGCGCTGTCAGCTTTTTTCTGATTTTAATAGATCGTGAGTGAAGAGACATATGAGATGGATTCAATATCTGCTAGCCACGCGCTACATGCTTGTGTTAGTCTTGATGATCAATTTCCTTGGCACTGTGTACGGCTACTATTGGTATATTCCACAGCTTGTAGAGACGCCAGCTATCTTTTTAGCTTTTGTTCCAGACAGTCCAACGGCAAGCTTTTTCTTTTTATTTGTTCTACTTGCGTTTTTGATGAAACGAAACGCTCCTTATTTTGAAGCACTTGCCCTCGTGACCTTAATTAAGTACGGGTTATGGGCTGTAGGAATGAATATCTTTGTCCTTTTATCTGTGGATGACTTTCCGTGGGAAGGGTACATGCTGATTGGGTCCCACTTTGCGATGGCGGTTCAAGCCGTATTGTTTGCACCGTACTATCGTTTTAAAATGCGTCATTTGGTGGTAGCTGGCATATGGATTTTACATAATGATGTGATTGATTATGTATTTGGTATGATGCCGCGTTATTCTATGCTGTCTGCCTATACAAACGAGATCGGCTACGTGACGTTTTGGTTGAGCATTGCCGTTCTTCTTGTTTCATATTATCTCGTCCTATCGAAAAAATCGATCAAGCTTGAACTCCCTTAACAATATTGGTCTAACCTTGTCCTTTTCTTCATACGCTGTATGGAGAAGGGCTAGGAGGGACTTGCATGAAACGAAAGCCAATCGCGATGATTCTATTATTTTTTCTCGTATTACAGCCATCTGTTGCCAAAGGCGAGGAAACAGCCGCTAGTGTGCTGCAAGAATTAACGGAACTATCAGATTCAATCTTTCAACTAACGAGACAAGCTAAATATGATGAGGCGTTACAGATCGCATTGTATGTTGAAAA
The DNA here is from genome assembly GCF_046535585.1 of Bacillus sp. SIMBA_005. Taxonomy (NCBI): domain Bacteria; kingdom Bacillati; phylum Bacillota; class Bacilli; order Caryophanales; family Bacillaceae; genus Bacillus; species Bacillus sp. SIMBA_005. The sequence goes on from NZ_JAWRWI010000008.1 coordinate 38,102, forward strand.
GACATTTAAAGCTGAGAATTGGCGCGGAACACTGACAAATACTCAGATTCGGCAAATTACAGTTGGTTATCAAGATATCATAAAAGGGCTGCCGCAGGAAGAATTGAATGAGCGCGAAAAGCTTCGTTATGCCTCTCAGTTTAGAATGCTGCTCGATGCGATCCAGTCAGATTCTGAGCCGCTTTGGGGTTCGCTGGAGAAGCCCATTATGGGGTCTTTTCCTACGTTGAAAAAAGAAGTGAAGGATCCGGAGTCGACGACGTTTTATGAAACTTGGAATGAGCTGGTTTCTTTATACGATATGATCTATCCGAGTTTAACCATTGATGTTTCGCCTGAAAAGCTGCAAACGATTAAGCAGCATATGGAAGTGATTGAGCAAGGTGAATTTTTAAAAGCATCAAGTGGGACAAAGCTTGAGCGCCTTACGAAGCTTGAAGAGGATTTATCGAGTGTATTTGCCCACGTTGATCAAGATGAGGCTGACCCATCGCTTTTATGGGTCATTTTAACAACGGGAAGTATCATTTTATTAACATTAACGTATGTTGGATTTAGGAAATACCGTGCTGAAAAAGAGAAGAAGCAAAAGCGACAAGCTGATTATCCGAAATCATAAAAAAGAAGCACCATTTTTGGGCTTCTTTTTTTAATGCGGATTGAGCGGCTTTTTGTGTTCATCTAATGTGAAGCCTTCACCAAGCACATCATGCACGTCACTGACGGATACAAACGCATGAGGATCGACTGAGGTCACGACGCTTTTAAGATGGACAAGCTCGTTTTTCGGGACGACGCAATAAAGAACGTTGCGCTCCTGTTTTGTATAGGAACCGACCCCTTTTAAAATGGTGACACCCCGCTCCATTTCCTCTGTGATTTTCTTTTGAATGATGTCATCTTTTTCAGATATGATCATGGCGCCTTTGGCTGCGTAAGCGCCTTCTTGCATGAAGTCAATGACCTTCGCAGCAACAAATACTGCGACGAGTGTATACATGGCTTCTTTGTAATTTAAATAAGTAAGAGAAATCGTAATGACGCAAGCGTCGAAGATGAACATTGTTCGTCCCATAGCCACCTGATAATGCTTGTTGATAAGTCTTGCGATGATGTCAACACCGCCGGTAGTACCGCCGAACTTAAAGATGATCCCGAGGCCTGTTCCGATAAACACGCCAGCAAAGAGCGCGGCTAGGGCCAAATCGTGCTGGAGAGGCATATGTATTTGAAAGCGCTGGAAAATGGCAAGAAAGACAGAAAGACTGACGGTTCCTACAATTGTATAAGTAAACATGGTTCTGCCGAGCATTTTCCAGCCGATAAAAAAGATCGGAATGTTTAAGACAAGGTTTGAAATGGATGGGTCAATGTGGAATAGAAAATATAAAAGCAGTGTAATACCTGTAAATCCGCCTTCCGCCAAATTGTTCTGCATATTAAAATGAACAAGACCGAAAGAAAAAATCGCAGATCCTATTAAAATAAATACGATATTTTTAAGACGAATTTCTTTTAGCAAGAGACCACTCCTTTTTTTGCTTAGACAGCGATAATATTATATGGTATGGGAGAGAAACAAGCAAACTGAGTTTTAAACATTTGTCAAATATTTATGATTTCGCTAACATGTAAGAGATGGATAGGAGGATGAGCTTCATGACGAATGAAAAAACGCTGCGTCACGTGCAGCAAGAAGTAGATGATTACATAGGACAATTTAAAGAAGGTTATTTCAGCCCGCTTGCTATGATGGCCCGTCTAACAGAAGAATTAGGTGAGCTAGCAAGAGAGGTTAACCATTACTATGGAGAAAAGCCGAAAAAAACAACGGAAACGGAAAAAAGCATGGAAGAAGAAATTGGCGATGTTTTGTTTGTATTAACATGTCTCGCTAATTCACTAGATATATCACTAGAGGAAGCACATGATCGTGTGATGCATAAATTCAATACAAGAGACAAAGACCGCTGGACGAAAAAAGAAGGGAAGTAGAGACGATGACGAACCAAACCATCAAAGTAGTAATCGCTGGAGCAAGAGGAAGAATGGGGATAGAAGCTGTGAAGCTGGCAGAAGAAACGAGCCATTTTGAGCTTGTGGCAGCCCTTGATCACGCGCACGAAGGAAAAAAATTATCTGATGTGATTCATACGACATCTGAGGCGCCAATTTATACAGATATTGATGTGTGTCTTTCAGAGACAGCACCTGATGTATTAATTGATTTGACGACACCAGAAATTGGGAAAGTACATACTAAAAAGGCACTTGAACATGGCGTGCGTCCAGTCGTCGGGACCACTGGATTTTCTGAAGCTGACCTGAAAGAGCTCCAGCAATTAACAGAAGAAAAGGGCATAGGCTGCATTATTGCGCCAAACTTTGCTGTCGGTGCGGTCTTAATGATGAAGTTTGCCAAAATGGCAGCGAATTATTTTCCTGACGTTGAAATCATTGAGCTTCACCATGATAAAAAACTAGATGCCCCGAGCGGTACTGGGCTTAAAACAGCTGAAATGATTGCAGAAGTCAGGGAAAGCAAAAAGCAAGGACATCCAGAAGAGAAAGAATTAATAGAAGGTGCACGAGGTGCAGATTATGACGGTATCCGTCTGCACAGCGTAAGACTTCCGGGTATGATCGCACATCAAGAAGTACTGTTTGGAATGGACGGACAGACGCTTACCATTCGTCATGATTCTTATAACCGTGCCTCGTTTATGTCAGGTGTAAAGCTTTCAGTTGAACAAGTCATGCACATTGATCAGCTCGTCTATGGTTTAGAAAATATCATCGACTAATAAGGAGTGGATTCCTGATGAACATTGCTTTAATCGCTCACGATAAGAAAAAAAGTGACATGATCCAATTTGCTATTGCGTACCGTGATATATTGGCAAATCATACACTTTACGCAACAGGGACAACAGGTTTGAGAGTGAAAGAAGCGACGGGGCTTCCCATTCATCGTTTTCAGTCAGGACCACTTGGGGGAGATCAGCAGATTGGTGCTTTAATTGCTGATAATGCAATGGACCTTGTGCTCTTTTTTAGAGACCCGCTTACCGCGCAGCCGCATGAACCAGATGTATCTGCACTCATTCGGCTTTGCGATGTGTATACCATTCCACTTGCCACCAATATGGGGACGGCTGAAATTTTAGTCAGGAATTTAAATAAAGGTACGTTTGATTTTCGAGATGTAGCAAAAAACGGAGGAACAAATGAAACGACTTGATATCCTTGCATTCGGAGCCCATAGCGATGATGTAGAGATCGGTATGGGCGGAACGATTGCAAAATACGTAAAAAAAGGGGCACGTGTCGGGATTTGCGACTTGACCCAGGCTGAATTATCCTCGAATGGAACAGTAGAGAGTCGTAAAGAGGAAGCGAAAGCGGCTGCCGCCATTTTAGGCGTGTCAACGCGAATCCAGCTTACACTGCCAGACAGAGGGCTTTATTTAAATGACGAAGCAATGAAGGACATTGCAGGCGTGATTCGTACATACAAACCGAAACTAATTTTTGCTCCGCATCACCAAGATCGGCATCCAGATCATGGTCATGCGGGTTCACTTGTAGAAGAGGCTGCTTTTTCGGCAGGGATACATAAATTTGAAGATTCATACAAGCAGCCAGCGCATAAAATAAGTCAAATGTATTATTACATGATTAACGGCCATCATCGTCCAGATTTTGTGATTGATATTTCTGAGGAAATGCACCAAAAGATTGATAGCCTGCATGCGTATCAAAGCCAATTTGTGAAATCGGCGAATTCAGTTGAGACACCTCTTGTGAACGGGTATATTGATTTTGTCAAAATGAGAGAGTCTATGTATGGAAGAGAAGTCAATAAAGCTTATGCAGAAGGGTTTATCACAAAGAAACCACTTTTGATCGATGACGACTTACTTGGGGGGTAATTATGAAAAAACTGAAGGTCGGAATCACTTGTTATCCAAGTGTCGGTGGCTCTGGCATTATTGCGACGGAACTTGGAAAACGTTTAGCTGAAAAAGGGCACGATGTTCATTTCATTACCTCAAGTATTCCGTTTAGGCTCAATAAAGTGTATCCGAATATTTATTTTCATGAGGTGGATGTCAATCAATACGCTGTTTTCCAATATCCGCCTTATGACCTTGCATTAGCAAGTAAATTGGCAGAAGTCGCAAGACGAGAGAAGCTTGATATTATTCACGCGCACTATGCGGTGCCTCACGCCGTCTGTGCGTACTTAGCGAAGCAAATGATAGGACACTCTGTAAAAGTCGTCACGACGCTTCATGGGACGGATATTACGGTATTAGGCTATGATCCATCACTAAAGGAAGTCATTCGCTTTGCGATCGAATCATCAGACCGGGTAACGGCGGTGTCGCATTCATTAGCTGCGCAGACGTACGACCTCATCAAACCAAATAAAAAGATCGAAACAATCCATAATTTCGTCGATGAGCGTGTATACTTGCGTGAAGATCACGATGTGCTGAAGAGACACTATGGTCTTTTACATGATGAAAAGGTCGTCATCCATGTATCGAATTTCCGCAAGGTGAAGCGAGTGCATGATGTCATTCATGTGTTTAAAAAAATCTCTGAACAGGTGAATGCAAAACTGCTGCTCATTGGGGACGGTCCAGAAAAATCGGTTGTTTGCGAACTCGTGAAAAAGCTAGGGCTGACAGACCGCGTGTTATTTTTAGGGAAGCAAGAGAAAGTAGAAGAGCTGTATTCCATCAGTGATTTGAAGCTGCTTCTATCTGAGAAAGAGAGCTTCGGACTTGTGCTTCTTGAGGCAATGGCATGCGGTGTCCCGTGTATTGGGACTGATGTTGGCGGGATTCCAGAAGTCATTACACATGGGGAAACAGGTTTCCTTGTCCCGCTCGGCGATATAGAAGCGGCAGCTAAACACGCAGTCTCTATACTGAAAGACAAAGCGCTTCATGAGCAAGTGTCGGCGGCGGCCCAGTCTAGCGTTCAAGCCCATTTCTCTTCTGAAAAAATTGTGAGTGAATATGAAGAGCTTTACCTAGAATTGATCGAAGGTGATGATGAACATGAATGAACCATTCACACATGCGATCCCTATTTTACATACACTGCACGAACATGGGCATCAGGCTTACTTTGTCGGCGGAGCAGTGAGAGATGTCCTTTTAGGCAGGGAAATCGGCGATATCGATATAGCAACGGATGCAACGCCTGATACGGTCGAGTCTTTATTTGAAAAAACAGTTGATGTTGGCAAAGAGCATGGCACTGTCATTGTGTTACATGATGGGATTAGCTATGAGGTGACAACGTTTCGAACTGAATCAGAATATGAAGATTTTCGCAGACCGAAAGAAGTGGAGTTTATCACATCCTTGAAGGAAGATCTTCTAAGAAGAGATTTAACGATCAATGCGATGGCCATGGATATAAATGGGGAGATCATTGACCATGTAGGGGGCAAACAGGATATTGAGCGGAAACGAATTCAAACCGTAGGAGATCCTGCGTGCCGCTTTCAAGAAGATGCGCTTCGGATGATGAGAGCGGTCCGTTTTTTAAGCCAGCTTGGCTTTAAGCTCGCTGCAGAAACGGCTGAGGCAATGGAAAAAGATAAGCATCTCCTTGCCAACATATCCGTTGAACGCAAAAAGATTGAAATGGAAAAGCTTTTAAAAGGACGTTATTGTGAGCGGGCGATCAAAGTGCTCATTTCTACCAAATTGTATGAAGAATTGCCGGGTCTCAAAAAGGATCGTCTACAAGAATCTTTTCAGTCATTTCCGTATTATTTACTGGATGGACTGGAAGAAGTATGGGGAGCTGTTATCCATTTGTTTGGCTTAGATGAAGAGGAGGCTGTGCTCTTCTTAAAAGAATGGAAGCTGTCAACAAAGCTATTAAAAGACGCGGTGGCCATTAGCCGATACGTCGATTGTGACTGGGATGCGGAGAAGATGTTCGAGGCTGGTGAACACGTGCTCTTATCTAGCTTGAAGATCACACAGCTAAAACACGAGCGCCGCATTTTCTTTGACGAGCTGGAGGCTGCGAAGCGTTCTTATGATGCACTGCCGATTAAAACGCTTCAAGACCTCGCTGTTTCAGGTAAAGATTTAATGGCCTTTCGGCAAAAGACATCAGGAAAATGGATCGCAGAAGAGCTTAATTTGGTGAAAAAAGCCGTTCTGCACAATCATTTGGAAAACCGAAAAGAAGCCATAGAGGAGTGGCTTACAGCATGCGATCAGCAATTAGAAAACGATTAATCGAACTATTTACAGCATCTAGTCAGGACTTTGTTTCAAGTCAGCAAATATGTGATGAGCTTGGCTGTTCTCGAACGGCTGTCTGGAAGCATATAGAGGACCTCAGAAAAGAAGGCTATGAGGTAGAAGCCGTCAGAAGAAAAGGATATCGCCTGTTACGTAAACCGGACAAAATAAGTGAGGACGAAATTCTGTTTGGTCTCGACACAGAGAGCTTTGGCAGACACATTTATTTTCAGAAAGAAGTCGCTTCCACACAGCTGATTGCCCATGGTCTTGTAAATGAAGGTGCGCCCCACGGCACGCTCGTTGTCAGTGATCATCAGACAAACGGGAAAGGCCGCCTTCAAAGAACGTGGCATTCACCAAATGGGACAGGCATTTGGATGAGTCTCATTCTACGCCCTGAAATTCCGCTGCACAAAGCGCCGCAGATGACGCTTTTGGCATCTGTAGCCATCGCAGAAGCTATTGCAGAGCAAACAGGACTCAGCCCCTCTATTAAATGGCCAAATGATATTTTGCTAAACGGGAAAAAAGTCGTTGGTATTTTGACTGAATTAAAAGCAGAGGCGGATCAGGTTCATGCTGTGATTATTGGACCGGGCATTAATGTGAATCAAACGGCAGATGACTTTCCGGATGAACTAAAGGATGTCGCTACGAGCATGCGAATGGAACTGAATGAAAAAGTGGACCGTGCTGCGCTCATCCAACAGATCATGTTCACATTTGAAAAAAGGTATGCTGATTATATGAACCATGGATTTGCGCCCATTAAACAATTGTGGGAATCGTTTGCGATGACGATCGGTCAGCATATTGTGGCCCGTACCGTCAATGGGCAATACACTGGAAAAGCGCTCGGAATCAATGAAGAAGGTGTTTTATTGCTTGAAACGGAGGAAGGGATCCAAAAAATCTACTCCGCAGACATCGAGATCAAGTCAACTTAAGTGGAACACCCGGCACATTTTTGATATACTTCGTGTGGGCAGTATCTGAAAAGAGCTGTACCTGTTAGAAACAAAAATTTGATGAATTTCTGCCTTGATCCTAAGGGACTTGGACAGAGGGATGATTCGCCGCGCATGAGAGATCAAAACATGTGATGTGAGGCAAGCCATCTCCTCTCCAGAATGAGGAGGAACAAATGAAGACAAAGCTAGATTTTTTCAAAATGAAAGAACAAAATGAACCGATTGTAATGCTGACAGCATACGACTATCCATCTGCAAAGCAAGCAGAAAAAGCGGAAGTCGACATGATCTTAGTCGGTGATTCACTTGGGATGGTTGTACTTGGATTAGATTCGACAGTACAAGTCACGATCGATGACATGATTCATCACACAAAAGCAGTGAAAAGAGGCGCAAAAGACACATTTATTGTGACGGATATGCCATTTATGTCTTACCATTATTCATTAGCAGAAACATTGAAAAACGCAGCACGCATCATGCAAGAAAGCGGTGCGGATGCCTTAAAGCTAGAAGGTGGAGATGGAGTATTTGAATCCATTCAAGCCCTTACAAGAGGCGGAATTCCTGTCGTCAGTCATTTAGGCCTCACACCTCAGTCAGTTGGAGTACTTGGCGGGTATAAAGTGCAAGGAAAAGACCACGAAAGTGCGCAGAAATTGATAGAAGACAGCTTAAAATGTGAGGAAGCGGGTGCGATTGCACTTGTGCTTGAATGCGTACCTGGTGAACTGACAAAACGAATTACCGACATGCTGAAGATTCCTGTGATCGGGATTGGTGCAGGGGCTGAGGCAGACGGACAAGTTCTCGTTTACCATGATGTGGTAGGATACGGCGTGTCTAGAACACCTAAGTTTGTGAAACAATACGCGCAAATTGATACTGTATTAGAAGAAGCGCTTATTCAATATACAAAAGAAGTAAAAGCACACACATTTCCAGAAGACAAGCATACATTTCATATCAAAGAAGAAGTCCTTGATGGTTTATATGGGGGTATCAAAAAATGAACGTTGTCACCCATATTCACGAGTTGAAGGAATTGATCAAGTTGCATCAAGAAAAACAGCATTCCATCGGCTTTGTCCCAACGATGGGCTTTCTTCATGAAGGACATCTGACGCTTGCGAAAGAAGCAAGGGATCAAAATGACATTGTGGTAATGAGTATTTTTGTCAATCCTTTGCAATTTGGACCGAACGAAGACTTTGAATCCTATCCAAGGGATATGGAAAGAGATCAGCGCCTTGCAGAAGAAGCAGGGGTAGATATTTTATTTACACCTGATGTGAAAGAAATGTATCCAAATGAACCATCGATCACGATGACGGTTCAAAAGCGAACTGATGTCTTATGCGGGAAAAAACGTCCAGGACATTTCAACGGTGTTGTTACTGTGCTTACAAAGCTATTTCATCTTGTAGCACCAACAAATGTATACTTTGGTCTAAAGGATGCACAGCAAGTCGCTGTGATCGATGCGATGATCAAGGATTTCTTCTTTGATCTTCACCTCGTCTCAGTGCCGACAGTTAGGGAAGAAGACGGTTTAGCGAAAAGTTCAAGAAATGTGTACTTGTCTGATAAAGAAAGACAAGAAGCTCCTGCTTTGTACCGCGCATTGAAAAAAGGACAGTCAGCGGTTGAAAAAGGTGAACGTGACGTCAGTCGCATTTATCAGTTGGTAGAAGAGGAAATTCTTCAAACTAGCGGGGAAATTGATTATATTGAGATTTACTCTTATCCAGAGCTTGAGCCGCTTCAGCAGTTAGCAGGTCAGGTCATCATTGCGATTGCGGTGAAATTCTCACGGGCAAGACTGATTGATAATGTGATATTCCATGTTCCTGAAAGCGGTGAAAAGCATGTATAGAACCTTTATGACTTCTAAACTTCATAAAGCGACAGTAACAGAAGCAAACTTACATTATGTAGGAAGCATCACCATTGACGAAGATTTACTTGATGCGGCAGGTATGATGGCAAATGAGAAAGTACAGATTGTCAATAATCATAATGGCGCGAGACTTGAAACATATATTATTCCCGGTGAAAGAAAGAGCGGTGTCATTTGTCTAAATGGCGCAGCAGCAAGATTGGTTCAGCCGGGGGATGAAGTGATTATTATCGCTTATGGGATGCTTTCAGAAGAAGAAGCAAAGACACATACACCAAAAGTGGTCGTGTTAAATAAAGAAAATCAAATTGAACAAATGATTGGGCAAGAGCCTGCGAGAACGATTTTATAACGCATGCTCCAATGAAACAGAACAGTTTAAGCAAAGGAGCTGTTCTGTTTCAGCTATTTTTGCCCAGAGCGTGTTTCACTTTGAGTGGAACGAGGAATTGAGGTGTCCATTTTATGGCCGATCAAAGGTTTGTTGTCGTTGATATTGAAACCACCGGAAATTCACCTAAGAAGGGTGATAAAATCATTCAAATTGCTGCGGTGGTCATTGAAAATGGACAAATTGTCGAACGGTATTCAAAATATGTGAACCCGGGAAAAACGATCCCTGGATTTATTGAACAGCTGACAGGCATTCAGCAGCATATGGTAGACGATGCAGTGTTTTTTGAGGACATTGCCCAAGAGGTGTATGATCTCATTCAAGGCGCTTATTTTGTTGCGCACAATGTTCATTTTGACTTGAACTTTTTAAATGATGAACTAAAAGCATGCGGGAAAAATGAGCTGGATGTGCTAGCGATTGATACAGTTGAAATTTCTAGAATTCTTTATCCAGAGCTTGAAGGCTATAAGCTCACTGAATTAAGTGAAGAGCTCATGCTTCCACATGACCACCCGCACAGGGCGGATAGTGATGCGGAAGTTACTGCCATGTTATTTTTAACCTTACTCCATCAATTGACACATACACCGCCAAATGTACTTAAGCAGCTGCGCAGATTATCCTCTTATCTCTTAAGTGATATTGGATTTTTAATCCAGCAGCTTGAAATGAGTGATGCCAGCCGTGAAGATTCTTTGGTAGAAGTAGGCTCTTTTGCTGTTAAAGATGTCACCAATTCTGAAAAGGATACGACAGATTCAGTAGGGGAAGACGATGAACAGCTGTTTGAGGAGATCAAAAAGAAGCTTCCCCAAACGGTGGAAGGCTATGAAGTAAGAGAAGGCCAGCTCAAGATGATGAATAAAGTAAGAGATGTGTTTCATGAAAGAGCTTATGCTTTAATTGAAGCGGCACCAGGTATTGGAAAAACGCTTGCATACCTCATACCAGCCGCATTAGAAGCAAAAAAATCAGGAAAACCTGTCATTATTAGTACATATTCCATTCTTTTGCAGCAGCAAATGCTTCAGCGTGATGTGCCGATTTTAAATCAATTGCTTCCATTTGAGCCAGCAGCCTGTGTATTCAAAGGTCGGGCGCATTATATTTGCTTAGATAAGTTTGAGCATGTGCTGCATGAGGAAGATGATAACTATGATGTGGTCTTAACGAAGGCGCAAATATTAATGTGGCTCCTTGTGACAGAAACGGGTGATTTATCTGAACTAAATTTACCTTCAGGAGCTGCCAATATAAAAGACCGGATTTCGTGTGTGCACATGCCATTTACATCGAAAAAGCGCCGCTTTAAGGAATACTGCTTTTATGAGCGTGCAAAAAGAAGGGCGAAAACAGCTGATTTAATTTTAACGAATCATCGCCTGCTCTTATCACAAACGGAAGCATCATCTATCTTTCAGCATGCAGACGTATATGTGATTGACGAGGCTCACCAATTTGAGAAAACAGCCAATGAAACGCTAGGGGATAGTGCGTCGTATATCCAGCTTCATGCGAAATTAACGCAGCTTGGCTCATTACAGGGCGGTCTGTTAAAGAGGCTGAAAAAGAGATTTCATGGTGCCGGCTTACAGACGGACACCTTTATCGAAATGGATGAGTATCTTCAGCAGCTTCAAATGGAAAGTGACGCCTTCTTTAGTACCGTTCATTCTTTTGTGAAAAGGACAAAACCAAAAGCAGACATCAATCGTCTCATTCATAGAGTACGTCATCAGTCGAAGCATGCGCAGTGGAAACGGATTAAAGAGACGGCAAGTAAGCTTTGTTCCTTGTTAATTGCTTGTGAAAAGCTGTATGAACAGCAAAAAAGCGAGCTTCTTCAAAAAAGTGATCAGCTGACAGAACACTTTGCGTTTGAAGCAGAGGAATACGATCAAGTGATGTCGTTTATGCATACATTTTGCAGTACGCTGTACCGGTTCATTTTTGAACCGAAAAACGATGAAACGGTTTGGATTGAGATCGATGCAAAGGGTGCCAAAAATGCTGTCTTTATGCATGCACAGCCGCTAGATACCGGCGAGCTTTTAGCGGATCGATTTTTTATGAACAAAAAAAGTGTTGTCCTCACATCAGGGACACTCACAATTAATGGTCGTTTTGATTATTGCTTAGAACGATTTGGTCTGCAAGATTTTTATCCGCATCTTGTACAGATTGAGTCACCGTTTGAACTTGAGAAACAGCTCAAGGTGATTGTACCAGCTGATATGCCGCCGATTACGAACCGTGATGAGCGTGACTATGTAAAGCAAGCAGTACGGTACATTAAGATAATGGAAAAGCAGCAACAAGCGAAAATATTGGTGTTGTTTAATTCACATGAGATGTTAAAAGCAGTGTATGATGAACTGAAAACAGAAGGGATGCAAGCCGCCCTTTTTGCCCAAGGTCTGACGGGCGGTAGTCCTGTTAAATTAACGAAGATGTTCAAATTAGCAAAACATGCAATTTTACTTGGTACGGGTAGTTTTTGGGAAGGTGTCGATTTTCCTGGATCAGAGCTGACAACAGTTATTATGGCACGTCTTCCGTTTCGGCCGCCTGATTCACCGCTCATTGAAGCAAAATGTGATGCCGCTAAAAAACAGGGGAAGAACCCGTTTAAAGCCGTTGCTCTCCCAGAAGCTGTGTTAACCTTTAAACAAGGTGCAGGACGCTTGCTGCGCTCTGAAAAAGACATAGGGACATTGCTCATTTTAGACCGCCGAGTGAAAACCGCGTCATATGGAAAGCTATTTTTAGAATCACTCCCTCATGCGCCAGTCCACGAGATGTCAAAAGAATCACTTGAGGCGTATATAGAGAAACTCAAAAACGAAAAGCCGCTGTCATAAGCGGCCTTTAGCTGGTGTGGGTTTGGAGTTAATTTATCGTAACGGCTTTTTGTGTTCCGTTGTAAAAATAGTATCGGTTCCCGTGCCGAAAAGTATGACTAACAATATTTACGTACCGAGGAGGAATTAGAAGTGGAAAGTAAAATAGAGGTACTTTCAACTGTTCACATTAAGCATTCAGAAGACCTGTATAAAATTGTTGACTTATTGAACAGAACGCTTAAAAGAGAAGATCTCATGTTTGGATTGGCATTAGATCAAGAAGATCAAAATCAAGCGATATTTACAATATATCGCACATAGGGGAAGCTTGACATGAAAAAAATAGTCTGGATCATCTCATCCATTGTGGCTCTCGTTTTGCTCATTGGTATCATCAGCTTTACGTGGATTTATCAGATTGCCATGGGACAAAAAGAACAAGGTCATGAGGCGGCGATTGAACGAGCAAAAAAACAAGCAAACATCGTACAAGTGGAGCAAGTAGAAACTTTTGTTGGAAAAGAAAAACAATTTATTGTTGAAGGGAAAAACAAACAAAACGAAACAACCTATGTTTGGGTACCTGCCAGCAAAAAAGAAAAAGTGATCGCAAAAAAAGCAAAAGAAGGCATTACCTCAAATCAAGCAGTACAAGCCGTTCAAAAGGAGAACACGGTCTCTAAGCTAAAGGACGTTCAATTAGCAAGAGAAGGTGACGTACTCCTTTGGGAAGTGACGTACTTAAATGAAAACAATCAATACAGCTTTAGCTATGTCGATTTCTTGACAGGGAACGTGGAAAAAAATGTAACACCGTAGTTTCTCCTGTCTTGCGTTGACCATGCTGATTTAGAACGGTTATAATAAAATGTATGAAAAAAGAATCACACCTATCGAAAAGGTGAGCTTCTTTCTGGCTTTGGAGGGAATTATGTTGAAAACAACGATTAATCAAGTGTTCAAACATGTCGATGAAGATGTAACCATCGGCGCATGGATTGCCAATAAACGTTCAAGCGGTAAAATTGCATTCTTGCAGCTGCGTGACGGGACAGGCTTTATTCAAGGAGTCGTAGTAAAAGCAGAAGTGGAAGAGGAAGTCTTTAAGCTTGCGAAATCAGTTACTCAAGAAACATCTGTCTATGTGACAGGACAAGTAACAAAAGACGAGCGTTCACCTCTTGGTTTTGAATTGCAAGTGAAATCCATTGAAGTGATTCACGAAGCAACTGACTACCCGATTACACCAAAAGAGCATGGAACAGAATTCTTAATGGATCACCGTCATTTATGGCTTCGTTCTAAAAAGCAGCATGCTATTATGAAAATTCGTAACGAAATCATTCGTGCTACATATGAATTCTTCCATCAAGAAGGCTTCGTGAAAGTAGACCCGCCAATTTTAACTGGAAGTGCACCTGAGGGTACAACGGAGCTGTTTGCAACGAAATATTTTGATGAAGATGCGTACCTTTCTCAAAGTGGACAGCTTTACATGGAAGCTGCGGCAATGGCACTCGGAAAAGTATTCTCATTCGGCCCAACATTTAGAGCTGAAAAATCTAAAACAAAACGTCATTTAATTGAGTTTTGGATGATCGAGCCTGAGATGGCTTTTGTCGAATTCAATGAAAATCTTGAGTATCAAGAAAATTATGTGACTCATGTGGTTCAAAGTGTACTTGAAAACTGTAAAGTGGAACTGCATACACTTGGCCGTGATACAGCAAAATTAGAAAATATCAAAGCACCATTCCCGCGCATCACTTACGATGAAGCAATTAAATTCTTGCAAGAAAAAGGATTTGACGATATTGAATGGGGAGATGACTTCGGCGCGCCTCACGAAACAGCGATCGCTGAAAGCTACGATAAACCGGTGTTTATCACTCATTATCCAACATCATTAAAACCATTTTACATGCAGCCTGCACCAGATCGTGATGATGTCGTTCTTTGTGCAGACTTGATTGCACCAGAAGGCTACGGAGAGATCATTGGCGGTTCTGAACGTGTCCATGATCTAGAGCTGCTTGAAGCAAGATTGAAAGAACACGGCCTAGATCAAGAAACTTATAAATGGTACACAGAATTAAGACAATATGGTTCTGTACCGCATTCAGGTTTTGGTCTTGGACTTGAACGTACAGTTGCTTGGATTAGTGGAGCGCCGCATGTGCGTGAAACCATTCCTTTCCCAAGATTATTAAACCGTTTATATCCTTAAGACGTGAAAGCCTCCAACATATGGAGGCTTTTTCAAACGTTTTTTGAAGGGGCACGTGAAATAAAACGTGATATACTTAAAGTGAAGAGGTGTATCCGATGAATAGGCAGCAATTTATTAATATGCAGCAAATGGGCTCGACTAGTTTGCCTAATTTGCTGATTGCTCATTATGAGCAGTTAGGACTGAATGAATCACAAATGATGGTGATGCTTAAGATTAAAATGAATGAAGAACAAGGTGTGTTCTTTCAAACGTTTGAAGAGCTATCCCATGGCATGACCATTTCAGCTGAAGAGTGTGCGTATATGGTTCAGCATTTAATTCAAAAAGGATTTATTTCGATTCAGCCGTTTGAAGACGGGTCTGGTATTCAGCATGACCGTTACTCAGTTGAGCCTTTATGGGGCGTGCTGTATGACTTTCTAGAGGCAAAACAAGCGAAGGAAGGTCAAAAACTTCATGTACAGGCTGAAAAGTCTTTATATGCTTTATTTGAAGATGAATTTGGCAGACCACTGTCTCCTCTTGAAGGAGAAACACTCTCGATTTGGATGGACCAAGACCATCATGATGCTGAAATGATCCGCCTAGCATTAAGAGAAGCGGTTTTATCAGGAAAATTAAATTTCCGTTATATCGACCGAATTCTGTTTGAGTGGAAAAAGAAAGGGCTGAAAACAGCGGAAGAAGCAAAAGAGCATAGCCAGCATTTCCGTTCTCAGCAAAAAGCGCCACCTTCAAAAGAAGAGACGTCAACATATAAGCGACAAGTTCCTTTTTATAATTGGCTGGAACAATAACCAATAAAGGAGAAGTCATGTTATCAAAAAAACAAATCAATGAATGTTTAGATATTATAGGAGATATGTTTCCAGAAGCTGAGTGTGAGCTTGTTCATTCCAATCCATTTGAACTTGTGATCGCTGTAGCACTCTCTGCGCAGTGTACAGACGTGCTTGTCAACAAAGTGACCAAAACGTTATTTCAAAAATATAAAACACCAGAAGACTATTTAAGTGTACCGCTTGAAGAATTGCAGCAAGATATTCGTTCGATTGGCCTTTATCGAAATAAAGCCAAAAACATTCAAAAGTTGAGCAAAATGCTGATTGAAGAATATGGCGGCGAGGTGCCAAAAGATCGGGACGAACTTGTGAAGCTTCCTGGGGTGGGCCGGAAAACAGCAAATGTCGTCGTTTCGGTCGCTTTTGGGGTGCCGGCAATTGCAGTGGATACACATGTGGAACGTGTCAGCAAGCGACTTGGAATCTGCCGCTGGAAGGATTCAGTTCTCGAAGTAGAACAAACTTTAATGAAAAAAGTGCCAGAAGAAGATTGGTCTGTGACGCATCACCGCCTAATCTTTTTTGGAAGATATCACTGCAAGGCGCAGCGTCCGCAGTGCGAATCTTGTCCGCTTCTTGATATGTGTAGAGAAGGGCAGAAAAGGCTGAAAAAAGGATTGGTGAAGCTGGCATGAGCGGGGCAGTTGTTTTTTCCGCATATGTCGAAAAATTAAAAGGGAAAAAGGTAGAGATGAAAGGCGATCGAGTAGACATCCTTAGAGAGCATCCACTCGCATATGATCTATCATCAGAACTTTTTACAAATGAACTTCCATGGCAGAACACAGAAGAATTTGTTCCTGTGATGTTCGAACTGTGGAATGAATTAAAAGAAAAAATGCTTCCTCGTTTTCAAACAAGAAAGTCACGGTGTGAAGAAGATGATATGCTGCAAGGGATTGTCAGTATGATTGCTGTGTTTTACTGGATCAAAGGGGAGAGACTTCAAACGCTTGATTGGGAACATATTAAGCAAGAGACATTTCCTGTTGCTCCTATTAATTGGACAGAACGTTTAGAGTTCATTTTGCTAAAACCGACTCAATATCACTGCTTTATTCAACTAGACGAGCTATACACAGAACTAAAAAAGCAGTATGGGAAATATGAAGTACTTAAAAAGATTAGACAAAACCGTTAAAAAAAGCACTTGCCATATAGGCAAGTGCTTTTCATTATTCATTTTCTTTTCGATTAGGAGAAGTTGATTGCGAATTTGAGCTTTGAGAGTTGGTTTTCGCATCATCTTTCTTTTTATCTTTATTGTCAGTTTGTGAGTTTCCGTTCCCATTTGTACTGTCTGAGCCATTATCGGAAGAACCATTATTTCCGTTTTCCGTATTTCCGCCTTGATCCTGATCCTTATCTTTGTCTTGATCTTTTTTATCATCTGGCTTTTGCTCATCAGTGCCTGGGGGTTGATTTTTGTTATCGTCAGTCTGGTCTGTCTGCTCGTCGTCAGGCTGCTGAGGTTCTTCTTCTTTGTTCTCATCATCTGCTTTTTCTTCCTCATCTTCATCATCCTTGATGGTGAGGAAAGTAGAAGCTGCTTTACTTGTAACATCCTCAACAGTGGCTGTCACTTGGAATTTATAAGTAGAGCCAGGCTTCACATTAGAGATAACCGCTTCTTTAGCAGAACTGTTTTGAATCTCTTTATAGCCGCCGTTATCAACCGCTTGTTTTACATTAAATGTAGCATCTGCGTCGTCATCATAGCCCCAAGTCAGTGTGATGGATTTTTTCTCTTCATCATACACTGCTTTTAAGTCAGAAGGCTTATCTGCTTCTTTTTTCTCATATGTGTCAGACACTTTTGTCGGAACCGTTCCTTTTACAAAGTATTCTGTTGTCTTCTTATCGCTCGGTGTATTTGGTCCGGCTAATTTCGCTGGATCCGATCCTTTTTCAACCGTAGCTTCAACGACACTGTCTGGTTTTTCAAATGAGCCGCTTCCATCATCAATTTGAGAAATTAATCGCTGGAAGACGATTTTGGCAACACGCTGCTCATAATCTGTGAGCCACATTTTGCCGTCCGCATCTTTTGAGTTACCGATCCCAGTCCAAACGGCTGCTGTATATTGCGGCGTATAACCAACAAACCACGAATCTTTCGCACCGCCAGAAGGTATATTGTATTTATTGATATCATCTTGTGTAAAGTTCGTTGTACCTGTTTTACCAGCTACTTGAACGTTCGGTACTTGTGCAAGTGTCCCAGTTCCAGATTGGACAGCAGTTTTTAGCATATCTGTGACCATAAATGCTGTGTAATCACTCATAGCCGCTTTGGAATCTGGCGTAAGGTCAAGCTTTGTACCGTCATTAAATTCAACAGATGTGACAGCATGCGGTTCATTATAGTATCCATTATTACCGAATGCACTAAAGGCTCCAGCCATCTTCAGGGAGGAGACACCATCGTCAAATCCACCGATTGAGTAAGACTCTGGAATGTCAGACGGTAAGTCCATACCTAAGTTATTAGCGAATTTAACGGCATTGTCTGTGCCAGCTTCTTGGAAAGCCTTTAGGGCAGGGATGTTTCTTGATTGTGCCAAAGCACTTCTCATCGACATTTTACCTAAATGTCTTCTGTCAAAGTTATTAATCGGTGTACCGTTTGAGTACGTATATGGCGCATCATCAATTTGCTGATACGTTGACCATTTTTTGTTTTCAATGACAGGACCGTAATCTAAAATTGGTTTGATCGTTGAACCTGGCTGACGTTTTGCATCTGTCGCATAGTTAAAGCCGCCAGCTGGTACATCACGTCCACCGCCAATAGCTCGGATTTCACCATTTTTCGTATCAAGCAGGGTGACACCCGCCTGCATACCTTTTGTAAAACCAACTGAATCCCCATTGATAATATCATCTAAGTGATCCTGAGCTTTTCGATCAAGTGATGTATAGATTTTTAGTCCATCTGTTGATACATCCACTTTGGCTTTTTTCTGTACTTCTTCCATGACTTCTTCAATGTAAGCAGAATACTTACTTGAGTTCTGGCTCTTATATTTATCAGCAGGGACTACGGTCTTTTTGACAGGGGTTGCTTTTGCAACTTCATAGTCTTTCTCTGAAATATAGCCTTGTTTTTTCATGAGGCCTAATACGATATTACGGCGTTTTTCCGCTGCCTCAGGATTTTTCACTGGGTTATAAGCAGAAGGGCTCTGCGGCATACCTGCAAGTGTGGCAGACTGTGCAACAGTTAGTTTATTTAAATCTGTCACGCCGAAAAATTGTTCAGCCGCTTTCCCAACACCATAGGCATAAGGCGAGAAGAAAATACGGTTTAAATACATTTCTAAAATTTCATCTTTAGAGTACTTTTGCTCAAGCTGAATCGAGAGCCATACTTCCTGTACTTTACGTTTTAACGTTTTTTGATTGTTAAGTAGAGTGTTTTTCACAACTTGCTGTGTAATTGTACTTCCACCTTCAGCTCCAAAACCGTCCTCGACGTTTGCGACAAGGGCACCGCCAATACGGATTGGGTCAATCCCGTGGTGTTTATAAAAACGTGCATCTTCCGTTGCAATAAATGCTTCTTTTACCACATCAGGTATATCTTTAATCGAGACATACGTTCTTTTTTCCGCACCGACTTCTGCAAACACTTTCTTGTCTATGTCATAAAGCTTTGAAGAATACGGTGTTTTGAGCTTACTATCATCAATTGAAGGAGCGCTTGATGCAAAAACGGCAAAAGTTGTGATTCCGGCCACTACACATAGAAGACCGATCACAAGTAAAGATAAAAATATTTTTTTAAATAGACCTGCTTTCTTTTTGCCTTTTTTGTTCTTTTGCTTCTTATTGTTTTCTTGACTTGCTTTACGTCGCTGTTCACGACTTGTAAATTGATCAGACATCACATCTCAACCTTTCGTGTTAAACCTTTTTCGAACGTCATTGTTACTCACTTTCATCCGAAAAATGAAGTGTCTCCACTACTTTAATATAATCAATTCTTGGCGAATATCCAAGTGTCATTAAGTGGCCTGCTTCCACTAATTCGTCTTTACTAATGGATTTTCGGCCGTTTAGCTTCTGCCGCTCCCAAAAGAAAAAGAGATCTGAAGCGGGCAAATAATAAACGGAGCCAAATGCGGATATAATAACGAAACAAATACCGCCTTGCTTTTCAACCTGTTTCATATGCTCAATTTGATGGTCGTGGAAATTTTTGAGCGGAAACGAGGTGGTGCTTTTGGTTTCCTTTGCTTCAAAATCGATATAGCGCCCTTTGTACACTCCATTATAGTCTGTTGTGGATGATTGTTTAAAGTAGGCTTCTTTGATCACAGCAGCGCTTCTTTTAGGATAATCCACATTCACAATTTGAACGGGGGTAGGCTTTTTATGAATGACTGCGATCCCGTTGACCAAATAGTACTGGTTGGTTTCATTTAAGTCAGCCTCAAGCGTCATCCCGCGGTTACTATAAGAGGATTCGCCGCTGATTCTTTTTTTTGTCCCAATTGGTTGAATGGGCTGATACGATTTTCCGTTTGGATACCGAATCATCAAGTTTCAGCCTCCTTTTAATGCATTTTGTATTGGAGAGATACCTATGTTGTCACAAAAAGAGCACATCATCACTCAGCATATATTGCGTGAAACGAAAGTGAAAAATAAAGACAACCTGACGAGGACAAATGCTTACAAGCGCTTTTATGACCGTCATCCAGAGATGAAATGGTCGCTGCTTGCTTCCTTTGTCTCGAGAAATGCCGGATGGTCTATGACGGATCTAAAGGGCGAGCTCTTCCATCCAGGTTTAACAGATCGAGAGGGGCACCTTTTCTTCACAGCATATGAAAGAGCGAATTGGCTGATCTTTTCGGATGCTTACCCTCAGCTTCTTTTATATGAATGGTCTAAGCGGTGCGGCAAACCCTTGTTTCATCTGCTTCCGTATTTTTCTGTATCTCGTTTTATGAGCACTGAGTGGGAACGATTTTGGTTAAAGCGTGACACAGAGCGCCTGCTTTATGCACTCATCATAAATGAACAATATACTATACAATCTCCTATTATACAAAATCCTCTTCTGAAAAAGAATGTTTTTCACTCGATTCAATATCTGTTCAGCGAGTGGGGACATTTTCAAACCGTTGTTTTTCCAACGGTGGACGGGCATTTATACGGGTTAACCATACGGAAGTTTTCCCACGTAAAGGAGCGTATTACATTAGGGAAAAAACTAGCGAAACTATTATTTCGGGCCGATTTATTTTCGGATTTTTATCATTTTTTGCATACTGTTCCGCATACCGGATCACGGTTTGATTTTGAGCCGTTTTTAGGGATCGCTAGGAGGTCAACACCTTTTCTTCGAACTGTTTATCCAGTGATGACACATTCATTAGACGATCAAAGAGAAGATTGGTTTCAAAAGAAATTGAGCCCATCTTTGTTTGATGCAGAGACGCTGCCAAAACAAATTGAGCTGACCGACTGGTATTTTCATAAAAAAAGACAGCTTCGTTTTCTTTTCTCATTAGAGCACTATTTTTTGCATAAATAAAAAGCAGGGGGTACCTGCTTTTTTTACGTGGATGGTCGATTAGGACCGCCGAGCTTTTTATCAAGCTGATCTGTACTGTTTTCTTTCCCTTTTGGTTTTTGCTCTTTTGGTGCTGGCTGCTTTTTCATGAAATCTACCTCCTTTGTCCTTAGAATTTACACAATCGGACGCAATCATACAAAGAAGGACAAGCATATGTCGAAAAGGGAGAAATAGCGCTCATCTACACTTAGATTGGCGATTTGCTTCTAGTTTTGTCATGTGTGAAGGAGGGTGTGAAAGAAAAGAGAATGTAACGAGAGACGATAAAGGAGGAATCTGATGATGAGCGAATTTGTATCAAAAGAATCCATTTTGCAGTTATTAGAGGAAATCGAGCGAAAAATTGATGCGGTGGAAGAAGAGCTGTCTCTTGCTGTGAACGAAACAACACGTGCAGCCATAGAAGAGCAAGAGCAAATGATAGACCGGCTTGAATCGGAAGTAAAGGACTGTGAAGTGAAGATTCACGCAGCTGAGTATCAACTGGCGGCAAGACCGGCATACCACGCAGGGTAGCTTTCTATTTGAGCAATAAGTAAACGTTTGATAGGATGGTTCATAGAGGTGAACACTTTGGATAATCAAACATTACTTAAACATACACAAGAGCTGAGAATATGGATCGAAGAGGCGTATGAGCAGTACCAAAAGGGAAAGGCTGAAGAGGAATATCCGGTTTATGATTTTCACACAGAAATTCAGCCAGCCGTTGAGACATTTGATCAGAAAATGGAAGAGTGGCTCACTGCTGCGATCTCGTTTATTCATCTGGCGAAACCTAGATATTTACACGAAGAACAGCTTGAAGCCGTCAAAGAAAATGGGAAAGAGGTTGTCCTGCAATCTTATTTTGGCAAACAGCATGCACCCCGTGTGAAAAATTTAGTTGAGTCAGTGATTTACACA
Source organism: Bacillus sp. SIMBA_005 (assembly GCF_046535585.1). NCBI lineage: Bacteria > Bacillati > Bacillota > Bacilli > Caryophanales > Bacillaceae > Bacillus > Bacillus sp. SIMBA_005. Next base: position 60,065 of record NZ_JAWRWI010000008.1, read on the forward strand.
CTGAACCTTTTAATAGAAGAAATTAACAAGCGCAGCTGAAGATATCGCTGCGTTTTTCTTATGGCTGCTTTAGGCACATCTTCTGTTTTTCATCATAATATATGAGTGACAAGACTATGTGTTGAGAGCGAGAGGAGCGAGATATATGATCCCTTATTCAAACCAGCAGCCGTATGAATTCAATCCATTCAATCAAGGGCCTTTTCCGTATCCAGAAATGCAGCAGCAGCCTCCGCAGCCTCCAGAATATTTCATGCCGCCACATCAAGGTGGCATGAGCCAGGCATCACCTGCTGTCTATCAGCCGCCTTATGGATACCAAGAAAATGGACCGCCTTATCAGCCGCCCGAAGCGATCAATCAACCCCAGATGCAGCCACCAGGCATGATGCCCATGCAGCAGCCTATGAACCCTTATCCTTTGCCTAGACCGCAAAAACAGCAATCATCTCAATTTAAAAGTGTGCTATCGCAATTCAAAAAAACGAATGGACAATTCGACTTTAACAAAATGTTTGATACAGCTGGGCAAATGATGAGTACGATGAATCAAGTAGGCTCATTAGCGAAAGGATTTACGAGCATTTTTAAAGCATAGTGAAAACCCAATAGAAGGATCTATTGGGCTCTTTGCTTTGGTGCCGTTACACGAAGTGTTTGATCTTTCCACACGCTTTTCATGTTCGTTTCATCTATTTTTGCCGGCATTAAAATGGTTTTTGTAAAGCTCGAATACGAGGAAGTTGTATCCGTTTTGATTGTTTCTTGCACGGATAAGTGTAAATATTGGGCTTTTACTTCTAGCGCGATATCGCCTTCAACAAAATGGTCGGGAAATTGGATTGCGATATACACAAACTGCTCATCCTCTGTCACATCGGTCGTAATCGATGCAAGTGAATGCGATGTGGTCATGAGCGCCTCCGCACTATTTAATATCTCATGAAACGGGGAGGATGCGAAAAATTGTTCAATCGCTTCATAGAGAATATCTTCATTTGCCAGCAATTCATGTTTCTTTTCGCCTTCATGTTCCATTTGAATCACCTCTCATCTACAGCCTATGCAGAAAGGAGTCAGGCGGTTATCAATTGATGAGAGGAAAAAATTATGATTAAATAGTGTTGAATGAAGCAAGGTGTATGAGCGTATCGTTTCATACACGGAATAGATCTAGAAGCAAAGCTTGAAGGGAGCAATTGACATTGCTGAAAAAATTATTCGGTTTCGGGAAAAACCAAGATGATGTAAAGGAAGAAATCATTTATTCTCCAGCTGATGGAGAGTTAATGGATATGACGGATGTACCAGACCCTGTTTTTTCTCAAAAGATGATGGGAGACGGCGTAGCAGTCAAACCAAAAAGTGGTACGATTGTGTCACCAGTAGAGGGTGAAATCATCCAGCTCTTCCATACAAAACATGCAATTGGCATTCGAACACTCTCAGGGCTTGAGCTTCTGATTCATATCGGACTTGAAACAGTGGGATTAAATGGTGAAGGATTTGAAGCGCACATCAAAGAGGGAGATAAAGTGAAGATCGGTGACCCTCTCATTACGTGTGATTTAGAACTGATTGAAGAGAAAGCGTCAAGCACAGTGACACCGATTGTCATTATGAATGGTGACTTGATCGAGCATCTCGAAAAAGAGCCAAAGGGATCTGTTGAAAAACAAACATCTAAGCTTTTTACCGTTAAATTAAAATAATCAGGACAAAAAAACTACCCAATCGCATGAGGGTAGTTTTTTTGCTGACATTAATCTTCCATCGGAACCCAGCCTTGACTCGCTTCCATAACAGACCACAATCCTTCTGGGATCAAATACTGATCTTTTTGGCTTCGTTTAATGACAGTTTCAATCTCGCTTTCTCTGCCTTCTTTAATCTTCTTTGCCCAATCTGGATCGACGATCAGTTCACGTGCGACAGCGATAAGCGGAATTCCTTGGTTATAGGCATTTAGTGCATCTTCGGCTGTAATCACGCTGCCTACGCCGATGAGCGGAAGTGTATCGCCGCAGCGATTCTTTAGCAGCTCCATCCGAGTCTTATCCGTATCTGCACCGCGTCTTGCTTTAGAGTCAATCTCCATTAAAGAGATATGCAAATAATCAAGGTTTTTAGTTTTAAGAACATCGACTAAGGTAAACGTCTCTGTCATCGTTAAACCAGGTGTTTCTGGTTCTTCAGGGGATAATCGATATCCAAAGATAAACGGTTTTGTCGCATGTTTTTCGATTGCCTCTTTCACTGCATCCACAACAGCGATAGGGAAAGCTAGACGCTTTTCTTCATTTCCTCCCCACTGATCTGTCCGCTGATTGCTATGCGGAGAGTAAAATTGCTGTAATAAATAACCGTTTGCACCGTGGATTTCCACGCCGTCAAATCCTGCTTCGACCGCTCGTCTTGCTGCTTCTTTAAAAGAGTCAATGATATGGACAATTTCCTCTTCTTTTAAAGCGCGTGCTATCTGATTTCCATCTTTAAACACATCACTTGGCGCAACCACATCACCATTTGGAACTAAGTGAGGGAGAGCCTGAGAGCCGCCGTGATGAATTTGAATGATGGCTTTTGTTCCCTTTGCCTGAATCGCAGAAGCTAGTTTTTTCAGACCGGGTATATCTTCATCTCTTGCGATAGAAGGCTGTCCTTCAAATGCCTTACCATCTGGAGTCACGTTTGCACATGCTGTGATCACCATGCCCATCTCACTAGATCTAGCTGTAATGAAATCAATTTCCTCTTTAGAAATGGTGCCATCCTCGTGAGAACCGAAGTGTGTCATTGGCGCAACGACTAACCGGCCATTAATAGACGCACCTCCTGGAAACGTAAATGGTTCAAATAAAGGCTTAAATTCGTTTTTCACTCTCATCATCTTCTTCCTTGATAAAATCATTTCACTATAGAAGTGTAATAGATACTGTTACAACACTTCAAAGTATTTGCTCATAAGCTGCGCATCAAAAAATTGCCGCCTAGTCATGCAAACAAATATTCGGTACACTATGTAAGAGAGGTGATGCGATATGAAAAAGAAAACAATGAACGAACTCATAGAAGAATTAAAAAAAGATGAACAGGTAGAACATTGGCATGAAATTGAAGCGAAGCCCGCACAGACCTCTCCAGTGCCTGAAAGAGTGAACGAAAAGCTGAAAAAGGCGCTTGAGAAACGAGGCGTGAGTGAACTCTACATTCATCAAAAGGAAGCCTTTGAACGTGTGATGGACGAGGAGCATGTTGTAACTGTCACACCAACAGCTTCAGGTAAAACACTTTGCTACAATCTGCCTGTCCTTCAGTCGATCGTAGAAGATCAGACAAGCCGCTCCCTTTATTTATTCCCAACAAAAGCGCTCGCACAAGACCAAAAGAGTGAACTTAACGAGATCATCCACGAGATGGATGTTCCGATTCATAGTGAAACATATGATGGGGATACCTCACCCGCCATTCGGCAGCGAGTTAGACAAGCAGGACATATTGTCATCACAAACCCGGATATGCTGCATTCAGCCATTTTGCCTCATCATACGAAATGGGTCAGCTTGTTTGAGAATTTGAAGTATATTGTCATAGACGAGCTTCATACATATCGAGGCGTATTTGGCAGTCATGTAGCCAATGTGATTCGCAGGTTAAAACGAATTTGTGCTTTTTATGGAAGTGATCCGATTTTCATTTGTACGTCCGCAACGATTGCAAATCCAAAAGAGCTTGCGCAGCAGCTAACGGGAAGCAAGATGCATTTGATTGAGCGAAACGGGGCACCTAGCGGTAAAAAGAATTTTGTGTTTTACAACCCGCCAGTTGTGAATAAACCACTAAATATTAGACAAAGTGCTGCCACTGTCGTCAATCAACTGGCTAAAACTTTTTTAAAGGAAAAAATCCAAACGATTGTTTTTGCTAGAAGCAGAGTAAGAGTAGAAGTGATTTTAAGTCATATTCAAGAACTAGTGAAAAAAGAAATCGGTCCAAAATCAATTCGTGGATATCGTGGAGGCTATTTACCAAAAGAGCGGCGCGTGATTGAAAAAGGATTGAGAGAAGGAGACATTCTAGGTGTCGTCAGTACGAACGCACTAGAATTAGGTGTAGACATAGGTCAGCTAAAGGTCTGTATCATGACCGGGTATCCTGGCAGTGTAGCGAGTACATGGCAGCAGGCAGGCCGTGCTGGAAGGCGTCATGAGGAAGCACTCATTATCATGGTGGCAAGCTCCTCACCCCTTGACCAATATATTGTCAGACACCCAGAATATTTCTTTAATAGACCACCTGAAGCTGCCAGAATTAACCCTGAGAACCTCATCATTTTAGTGGATCATTTAAAATGTGCATCCTACGAGCTCCCGTTTCGGGAGGATGAACAGTTTGGCGGCATGGACGTAGAAGAGATTTTGCAATACTTACATGAGGAAGGCGTTCTCCATTTTAGCGGGAACCGGTATTATTGGTCAGATCAATCGTTCCCAGCGCATGGCATCAGCCTCCGGTCTGCAAGCCAGGAAAATGTCGTAATTGTGGATCAATCAGATGTGGCGAATGTTCGGATTATTGGCGAGATGGACCGTTTCAGTGCGATGACGCTTCTTCATGATGAAGCCATTTATTTACACGAAGGGGTTCAGTATCAAGTGGAAAAGCTAGATTACGAGCATCTGAAGGCTTATGTGAAACAAGTAGATGTAGAATACTATACAGATGCGAATTTAGCCGTCCAACTTAAGGTGCTTGAAATCGATCAGACGACAGAGAAGGAAGCTGTATCTGTTCACTACGGTGATGTGACCGTCAACGCAATGCCGACGATTTTTAAAAAAATCCGTCTGAGTACCGGTGAAAATATCGGGTCTGGACCGATTCACTTACCGGAAGAAGAAATTCATACGAGTGCTGCTTGGTTTGAATTACATGAGGCAGAGCTGAGATTTGAAGAGAAAACTCTTGAACAGCTGCTTCTAGGCATTGCAAATGTTCTTCAGCACATTGTACCTGCTTTTGTGATGTGTGACCGTTCTGATATTCATGTGGTTTCACAAATTAAAGCGGCACATACCGGAAAACCGACGGTCTTTTTATATGACCATTACCCTGGCGGAATCGGCTTAAGTAAGGAAGTACAAGCTCGCTTCGATGAAATAGCAGGCGCAGCCATTCAGCTCATTGAGCGGTGCCGCTGTGACAATGGCTGTCCATCCTGCATTGGCATGGAAATGAAAGAGGTCAACGGAAAAAGCAGCATCGTTGAATTGATGTCCGTATTTTAAGGGAAAGGAGGGGACACCTGCTCATGTCTTTAAAAGGGAAATTAAACAGAATGAAAAAGCATCTATCGCACAATCAGACACATGAAAACCGGCAGAAAACATCGGAAGGAATACCTCAGCCTGTGACTTCAGAAAATATCCCATTTTTAAAAGAATGGGAAGCATTAGGTGTGTCTCCTTATCATTTTGAGGAGTCCTTTTGTCTGATTCGCGAAGTTACCTACTCATTAGATCATCAGCATGGGCGCTATTCGTTTGCGGAACTGCCGAAAATCATTGAGCAATGGAACGAAAGCGGCATCCAGCATTCGCTATCGGCTAAAGGGTACGAGCCGCACGAGCTGTTTTTCTTTGATACAGAAACAACAGGATTATCTGGCGGTACGGGAAATATGATCTTCTTGCTTGGACACGCACGTGTCTTTTCGGGCAAAGTGGTGGTGAAACAGCACCTGCTCACCAATCCAGGAAATGAAGCGGCTCTTTACAAAAGCTTTCTGGATGAAGTAAACGTAGAATCGTTAGTTACATATAATGGTAAATCATTCGATTGGCCGCAAGTGAAAACGAGACATACGCTTTTACGAGGTCAAATTCCTGCACTTCCTGAATACGGCCATTTTGATCTTCTGCACGGATCTAGACGATTGTGGAAGCATAAATATGAACGAATGGCGCTATCCGTTGTGGAAAAAGAAGAGCTGCACGTGCAGCGTGAAAACGACACGCCGGGGTTTTTGGCACCGATGATTTATTTTCATTTTTTAAAGGAACAAAACCCGAAGCTGATTGAAGGAATCTTGACTCATAATGAACTAGACGTCTTATCGTTAATCAGCCTCTACATTCACCTATCCAAAAAAATACTATCTGAGGATGCGGTAAAGGAACACAATGAGAAATATGCGCTCGCTAGGTGGCATCTTGCTCATCGTGATGTACAGGAAGCAACGAAGCATTTGCAGGAATTAACGAATGCTGACTTTGAGCATGCGAATCAGGCGTCTTATGATCTTTCCTTGCAATATAAACGACAAAACGAGTGGGATCAAGCGGTTCAAATTTGGGAGAAATTATTTGCATCAAGCGATGTCCATTTAGCATTAAAAGCGGGTATAGAGCTTGCGAAGTATCAAGAACATCGTGAAAAAGATGCAAGATCAGCTCTATCTGTTACTGAATCGTTATTATCTTTTTCTACGTTAAGTCAGCGAGAAACTGAAGAACTTGAAAAGCGAAAAAAACGGCTATTGAGAAAAGCTGGGCAATAAACATTATTGCCCGGGAAAGCGCAAAACATGACAACGTTCGGCTCTCGACCGAAAATGAAAATTGTTTAGCACTTTTATTGTAGAAAAGTCACGAATCCTGTAAAATAACGTTAGATATTGAATGAGGAGCGTAGAGCATGTATAAGGGTCTTTTCTACTTGTTTTTTCTTGTTGTCATTTTGGTCGCTTTTGTGTTTTCAAACTATAAGGATGTTTTCCTTGCAAACTTTTAAAATAGGTTAATGCATTAGTACATGTACACCTCTTAATTCATACATTATTAATGTAAGAAAATTAAGGAGAGGGGAATGCTACATGTACCATCATCATCATTGCCAGCCTAATGTTACACAGCCAATTGTTCATCCGACGAATCATTGCTGTACACACAGTGATTCAACAACAATTGTGCCGCATATCCATCCGCAACATGTGACAAATGTTCACCATCAAAATTTCAAACATGTTCACTACTTCCCGCATACGTTTTCTCAGGTGGACCCGGCAACACATCAACACTTTAACTGCGGTGGACCTTGCTGTAACAGATAAAGTGGAATGGGACTTTTATAAGTCCCTTTTTTTAAAAGCAGGTGAAAAAATGAAAATTATTGCTGTCACAGGGTACAAGCCATTTGAGCTTGGGATATTCAAACAAGACGAGCCTGCACTTCAATACATAAAAGCGGAGCTTCAAAAAAGGCTGACAGCTTTAATTGAAGATGGCCTCGAGTGGGTTCTCATATCAGGCCAGCTTGGTGCAGAAATCTGGACGGCCGAAGTAGTATTTGAGCTTCAAGAGGAGTATCCAGCGTTAAAACTTGCCGTCATTACGCCATTTTATGAACAGGAAGAGCGCTGGAATGAACAAAACAAAGAGTTGTATGAAGGAATTCTTGCACAGGCCGATTTTGTAGAAAGTGTCACGCATAGACCGTATGAAAGTCCGGCACAATTTAAACAAAAGAACCGTTTTTTTATTGAAAAAACAGATGGACTCCTCGCCCTTTATGATCCGGAGCATGATGGCTCGCCAAAGTACATGATCAAAGAAGCGGAAAACTGTACCGATTACCCCATTATGTACATCACAATGGATGATTTGAGAGCGCAAGTTGAGGCGGAAGATCCGTTTTTTGACTAAAAGCAAGAGAAAATTTGACAACGTCACGTATTTCTGAAAAAATATACTATGAATTCACGATATGAGGTGAAAAAGATGCTTGCTGATAAAGTAAAGCTTTCTGCGAAAGAAATTTTAGAAAAAGAATTTAAAACAGGTGTCAGAGGATACAAACAAGAAGAAGTCGATAAATTTTTAGATATGGTCATTAAAGACTATGAGACCTTCAACCAAGAAATCGAAAAGCTTCAACAAGAAAACCTCCATTTGTCAAAACAGCTTGAAGAAGCCGTTGAGCAAGGGAAAAGACAGCCTGCACAGTCTAATACAACAAACTTTGATATTTTAAAAAGACTATCTAACCTTGAGAAACACGTTTTCGGAAGCAAACTTTATGATTGAGCCTTGCTGAAAAAGCTTGTGCCTCATGTCATTGTCGTTTATAATAACGCATGTTGATTAACGTTCGGGTAATCGCTGCAATGCGTTTAGACTTTGCAGAGGAAAGTCCATGCTCGCACGGTGCTGAGATGCCCGTAGTGTTCGTGCCTGGCGAAAAAATAAGCCAGGGCAGCCTGGGAAAGGCTGACGGCAGGAAAAATGCCTACGTCCTTTTAGGATATGGCAAAGTATCCTTGAAAGTGCCACAGTGACGAAGTCTCACTAGAAATGGTGAGAGTGGAACGCGGTAAACCCCTCGAGCGAGAAACCCAAACTTGGTAGGGGAACTTTCTCAAAGGAACCAAACGGAGAGAAGGACAGAGTATTCTGTAGATAGATGATTACCACCTGAGTACGAGGCATTTGCCGTTTGCAGTACAATGGAACAAAACATGGCTTACAGAACGTTATATCCGTTATTATAAACATGATGAAAACAAAGCTCTCCTATTTCAACATATGGAGAGCTTTTATCTTGGAATACATAAAAGGACGAGAAAACAGGTGATAAATCAATGAAAACCTATACACTTATCGCAACGGCTCCAATGGGAATTGAAGCGATTGTTGCAAAAGAAGTAAGAGACCTTGGCTATGAATGCACAGTAGACAACGGAAAAGTGATTTTCGAAGGGGACGCGCTTGCGATTTGCCGTGCGAACCTTTGGCTGCGTACAGCAGACCGAATAAAGGTACAAGTCGCTGAATTTTCGGCAAAAACATTCGATGAGCTGTTTGAACGCACAAAGGCGATTGACTGGGCCGCTTTTTTACCGAAAAACAGCACGTTCCCTGTCATCGGTAAATCTGTGAAATCACAGCTTGCCAGTGTGCCGGATTGTCAGCGTATCGTCAAAAAGGCGATTGCGCAAAAGCTCATCTCCTCTTACAACATACAGTCTGAATGGCTTGAAGAAACAGGACCTGAGTATAAAATTGAGGTTGCCCTTTTAAAAGATAAAGCTGTGCTCACGCTTGATACATCTGGTGTAGGTCTTCATAAACGGGGGTACCGCATGGATCAAGGCGGAGCACCTATTAAAGAAACCCTTGCGGCTGCACTCGTGCTATTAACGAATTGGACACCTGACCGTCCGTTTGTTGATCCTTTCTGCGGATCAGGAACAATCGCTATTGAAGCGGCCATGATTGGACAAAATATTGCCCCAGGATTTAACCGGGATTTTGCATCCGAGTCATGGGATTGGATTGGTGAAGACGTATGGAACAAAGCGCGTCACGAAGTGGAAGAAAAGGCAAACTATGATCAGCCGCTCCACATTATTGCAAGTGATATCGATCACCGGATGATAGACATTGCAAAAATGAATGCGGAAGAAGCTGGACTAAGTGAATTGATTGAGTTTAAACAAATGCAAGTGAAAGACTTTCAAACAAAAGAAGATTACGGTGTGATTGTCGGAAATCCGCCTTATGGAGAACGACTCAGTGATAAACCAGCTGTTGAAAAAATGTATCAAGGAATGGGCGAAGCATTTAAAAGCCTAGACACATGGTCCATTTACATCTTAACGTCACACGAAAAGTTCGAAGAGTGCTTTGGTAGAAAAGCAACGAAAAAGAGAAAACTGTTTAATGGTTTTATTAAAACAGACTATTACCAATATTGGGGAAAACGCCCGCCTAGAAAACAGACAACTGAATCATAAAAAATGGTCACACCTACAGAAGGTGTGGCTTTTTTTATCGCAGAAAGGTATAAACCTTCACGGGACGGAATAAACTGAACTTGATTTTAAAAAAAGAGGTGTCTCCATGATACAATATGATCAATTTCAGTTAATCCAAAAAGCACTCGCTTCGACTGCTCAAGAAATTGAAGGGCAAGAAGGTGGACAATCTGCTCAGCTGACTGCAGCCATCGAAGATTTAGCGCTTGCTCAGGCTTACATAGAGCGATCTGAGCATGCATTTTTAATGAAGGAAACCTACCAACATCGTTTGCGGTCATAAAAAAGATTGTCATTCCCCAGCATAAATGTTACTATAGAATGTCTGAATGATTCAAAAGTTGGGGGTTGAAGCAGGTGACAGCATCTCGTTTGCCTTTTTCATTATCAAAAGAACATAATTTTTACGAAGAACTGGGCAACTGGATTGGTGATGTGTTCTATGACATTTTGCCAGAAAAGGGCTTTGATCTTCGAGATGAACAAATATTCATGGCTTTTCAACTAGAAAGAGCCTTTAAAGAAAAAAGTGTGATGTTTGCCGAAGCTGGGGTAGGCACAGGCAAAACCATCGTTTATCTATTATTTGCGGTCACATATGCAAGGTATACAGGGAAACCTGCGATTATTGCATGTGCAGACGAAACGTTAATTGAACAGCTAGTGAAACAAGAGGGTGATATCTATAAAATTGCCAATCACCTTGATATTCAAATAGATGCGAGATTAAGTAAATCGCATGATCAATATTTATGCTTAAAGAAATTAGAGAAAACCATGCAGCGTGAAGATGATGAGAAGTGGCTCGATATTTATGAAACGCTTCCTTCGTTTGTTCATGAATCACATGGGATGCAGAATTTTTATCCGTATGGTGATCGAAGAGAGTACCCAGAGCTATCCAATGATGAATGGTCACGCATTGGCTATGATTCGTTTCAGGACTGCTTGACGTGCGATATGCGTCATCGCTGTGGTTTGAATTTATCAAGAGATCATTACCGGAAAGCAACAGACCTCATCATCTGTTCTCATGATTTTTATATGGAGCATGTGTGGACGAAGGAATCCCGCAAACGCGAGGGTCAGCTTCCGCTGCTTCCAGAACATAGCTCTGTTGTATTTGATGAAGGGCACCTTCTTGAATTTGCCGCACAAAAAGCACTGACATACCGAGTGAAGCAATCAATGCTCGAAACCTTTTTAGAGCGCCTGCTTCAAAACGATATACGCGAAGAGTTTGCCGAGCTCGTTGAAGATGCACTAGCTACAAACGATGAGTTCTTTTATCTCTTAAAAACACATGCCAAAGAAATCAAGGGCTCACATCGACTTGAAATTGGCCGGGTGGATGAGGTGAAGCGTTCTGCAAGTGAATTGTGTGATTTACTTGAAAAAATCGGAGAAGCACTCGTATTTGAATCAGAGATGTATACAATCGATCAATACGAATTGTCTGTTGTAGAAGAGTACATTGAACAAATGGCGTATTCTCTGTCGCTTTATCAAAAAAATGCGATTAGCTGGCTTGAAAAGCAGGAATTAGATACGACATTTGTTGTGATGCCAAAGACTGTCGCAGAGGTACTTGGTGAAAAGGTATTCTCGCAAAAAAGACCATACATTTTCTCTTCTGCTACATTGTCTGAAAATCAATCCTTTGATTATTTAGCTGAAAGTCTTGGGATAAAAGACTACTTATCAATGAGTGTCGCTTCGCCGTATGATTACGATGAACAAATGAAGATTTATTTCCACGGGATTCAGCAGCTTCAAGAGCAAGAAGTAAAAGGACAGCAAGTGATCACTCAGCTGAAAGATAATGGAGGACGGTCTCTCATTTTGTTCCCTTCATTTGATGAACTTCATTTCTTTAGAAAGCAGCTTGAAGCATCGGATGAATCACTGCCTTTCGACGTGTACTTTGAGGGAGACGAGGAAATCAGTACGATTGTTCAAAAGTTTCAAGCGGATGAGACATCTGTGTTATGCTCTGTTCACCTTTGGGAAGGGCTGGATATTCCAGGACAATCATTAACAAATGTGATCATCTGGGGACTTCCTTACCCGCCTCATGATCCGGTATTTGAGGCGAAACGGAATGAAGCAAAGGATGCTCGTGCTGAAGTCGACCTTCCGTATATGCTGCTGCGCTTACGACAAGGTATTGGAAGACTGATTCGGACAAGCCAAGATGCAGGAACCATTCATATTTACTTTGACCGTAAGGAAGATACAGAGCTTCAAAGTAAAATTGAATCCGTTCTGCCAGTAAAGCCAATCATCACATCTTAAATCATATATAACGAAAAAAGAGAGGAGGATACCATCTGCGTATCCTCCTTTTTCATTGACAAAAGAACATTCCTTGAAGTAGCCTTGAAACGTACATACATATTTTATCGATTGGGGGAACAAACGTATGAGTCTTGAAGCACAAGAGAAAGCGTTTTATCAATTACTAGGAAAAATCGCCCACTATACGGAGGCGCTCCATTTACTTTATTGGGACTCAAGAACACAGGCGCCTAAAAAAAGCGCCGATTTCAGAGCTGAAACGATCGGTCAATTATCAAGTGATATTTTTAATATGAAGACTTCTGATAAAATGAGAGATCTTCTTGATGCATTAAATAAACACCGAGATGAGCTGTCAAAAGATACACAAAAGGCGCTCGAATTATCACAAAAAGAGTATGATGAAAACAGCAAAATTCCGAAAGAAGAATTTAAAGAATACTCGATTTTACAATCAAAAGCAGAGCATGTCTGGGTTGAAGCAAGGGAGAAATCAGACTTTTCACTCTTTGCTCCATACTTAAAACAGCTCATTGATTTTAACAAGCGTTTTATTCAATATTGGGGCGTGAAACAAACGCCATATGATGTGCTGCTCAATAACTATGAGCCAGATATGACGGTTGAACAGCTCGATCAAAAGTTTGGTGCACTTCGTGATGCCATTGTTCCTCTCGTGAAAAAAATCGAAGCCTCTCCTCATAAACCGGATACTTCATTTTTATCGAAAAGCTTTCCGATCGACAAACAAAAGGAACTGAGTCTTTTCTTCTTAAAAGAATTAGGCTATGACTTTGATGCAGGACGTCTGGATACAACGGTTCATCCGTTTGCTGTGACATTGAGCAGAGGGGACGTTCGTGTGACGACCCGTTATGATGAGCATGATTTTCGGATGGCGATCTTTGGCACCATTCATGAGTGTGGTCATGCCATCTATGAGCAAAACATTGATGAGGCGCTGAGCGGAACGTTATTATGTGATGGCACATCAATGGGTATCCATGAATCACAGTCTCTTTTCTTTGAGAATTTTATTGGCAGACATGAAGACTTCTGGAAAACGTATTATCAAAAGCTTCAAGAAGCGTCTCCTGAGCAATTTAAAGATGTCTCTTTAGAAGACTTTGTGCATGCAGTGAATGAATCGAAGCCAACTTATATTCGAATTGAAGCAGATGAGCTTACATACCCGCTTCACATTATCATCCGCTATGAAATTGAAAAAGCGATATTCAATGAAGAAGTGGCGGTTGAAGACCTGCCTGCACTGTGGAATGAAAAATATAAAGCATATCTTGGCATTACGCCTCCTAATAATGCACTCGGCATCTTGCAGGATGTTCACTGGTCTGATGGTAGCTTTGGATATTTCCCTTCATATGCCCTTGGTTATATGTATGCGGCGCAACTAAAGCACCAAATGATCAAAGATTTACCGAATTTTGATGAGCTGATTCAAAACGGGTCTTTTGCACCAATAAAAGAATGGCTCACAACACATGTTCACCAGCATGGAAAACGCAAAAAGCCTTCTGAAATCATTCAAGATGCAACTGGTGAGGAATTAAATGTACAATATTTAATCGATTATTTAACTGATAAATATACGAAACTGTATTTATCTTAAATAAAAGGCACCCTTTGCTCAGAAGGGTGCTTTTTTGATGCTTGAATATTCTAAAAACGAACGTTTTGATCTGATTTATTATTTAAGTTCGGTATTTTTCTAGAAAAGTGCTTTCCAAGCGTCTGAAATCTTGTTATAATTTGAACACTATAACACTCATATAATCGTGTGATGATGGCACGCAAGTTTCTACCGGACACCGATACCGTCCGACTATGAGTGAGCAAATGAAACAGCTCTTGTTTGAGCTGAAGATCCGTGGATCGTTTTCGCATTGCTTGCTCCTCATGGACAGCAATGCTTTTTTTATGTGAAAAATAAAAATGTTTGCCAATATGCTGGGAGGAAGAATGATGGAATTGTTACGTCAAAAAATTGAGAACGAAGGAATCGTTCTGTCAAATCAAGTGTTAAAGGTAGATGCCTTTTTAAATCATCAAATTGATCCTGTCTTAATGCATGAGATCGGGCAAGAGTTTGCTAGATTATTCAAGCATGATGGCATTACAAAAATTATCACAATCGAATCTTCGGGCATTGCACCTGCTGTGATGGCCGGACTAGCTCTTCAAGTACCCGTTGTCTTTGCTCGAAAACGTCAGTCACTCACACTAACAGAAAATCTATTAACAGCGAATGTGTACTCTTTTACAAAAAAAGTAGAAAGCACGATCGCTGTCTCAAATACGCATCTCGGTGAAAAAGATTGTGTATTAATCATTGATGACTTTTTGGCGAACGGTGAAGCCGCTAAAGGACTTGCCGCAATCGCAAAGCAGGCGAAGGCAAAAGTAGCCGGATTTGGCATTGTCATTGAAAAGTCATTTCAGCCAGGAAGAGATGCGCTTGTTCAAATGGGCTACCGCGTCGAATCCCTTGCACGTATTGAATCACTTGAGGAAGGGAAAGTCACGTTTGTACGAGAGGTACAATCATGAGTACAGCTAAAAAAGCCAAAACACTCTCGCTAGGGATTCAGCATGTGCTGGCGATGTACGCAGGTGCCGTTCTTGTACCACTCATTGTGGGAGATGCACTCGGCCTCACACCTGCACAACTGACTTACTTAATCTCAGCAGATATTTTCATGTGCGGGGCTGCCACGCTCCTTCAAGTTTGGAAAAATCGTTTCTTTGGTATCGGTCTGCCTGTGGTATTAGGCTGTACATTTACTGCGGTTTCTCCTATGATTGCGATTGGCTCTAAATACGGGATTTCGTCTATCTATGGAAGTATTATCGCTTCGGGGTGTATCATCATTCTGCTTTCCTTTTTCTTTGGGAAGCTTGTGAAATTTTTCCCGCCTGTCGTGACAGGGTCTGTCGTCACCATTATTGGCATTACCCTTATTCCAGTAGCGATGAACAATATGGCAGGAGGAGAAGGAAGTGCTGATTATGGTTCTTTTGAAAATTTAGGCCTCGCTTTCCTTGTACTGTTTATCATTGTGCTGCTCTATCGATTCACAACAGGCTTTATGAAGGCGATCGCCATTTTAATCGGTATTCTCCTTGGGACAGGCGTCGCTGCTTTTATGGGGAAAGTGGAAACAGCTGAGGTGGCGAACGCTCAAGTTTTTCGCATGATTGAACCATTTTATTTTGGCATGCCTACCTTTGAATTTGCACCGATTATGACGATGACATTAGTTGCGATTGTGTCATTAGTCGAATCAACAGGCGTTTATTTCGCACTAGGTGATTTGACAAATCGGTCATTAAAAGAGAAGGACTTAGCGAAAGGCTATCGCGCAGAAGGGATTGCTGTGTTATTAGGGGGTATCTTTAATGCTTTTCCTTACACAGCCTACTCGCAAAACGTTGGGTTGATCCAGTTGACAGGGGTCAAGAAAAATCAAGTCATCGTTGTGACAGGCGCATTGCTCATGTTATTTGGACTTTTTCCTAAAATTGCTGCATTTACAACGATTATTCCAAAGTCAGTTCTTGGCGGCGCAATGGTTGCCATGTTTGGAATGGTCATTGCCTACGGTATTAAAATGCTCTCGCGTGTGGATTTTGCCAAACAGGAAAACCTGCTGATTGTCGCTTGTTCAGTTGGGATCGGCTTAGGTGTCACCGTTGTGCCGCAAATGTTTGAGCATCTGCCAGAATCAATCAAATTATTAACAAGTAATGGCATCGTGGCCGGCAGCTTTACCGCTATTTTACTTCATATTATTTATCACATGATTCCTTTTAAAAAAGAAACCGGGCAGGACCTGATGGAAGAGCCTAAGCAATCTGTTATGTAACCCCTTCTCTTGGAGAGGGGTTTAGATGATGGACAAAGAGCTAAAATGATCTTTATTTTAGCTCTTTGTCTTCTTTTTAGCTTGATAAAAAACCTTTGCAGTCCTAGGATCCTAGGAAGGAGCGTGTGAGGGTTTGTCTACACGCTGAAAGCCCGCATCTTTTGGATACGGGCTTGTTGTGATTAGCACTATTAATGTTGTACCGGCTGCATTGTTTCGTTAATGACTGCAAATGTATAGCCCCGTGCTTTTAGCTGTGTAATCAGGCTATCTAAATAGTTTGTGGTAGAGGGTTGATCATGCATTAAAATAACTTTTGGTTCCCATGGTTTATTTTTCTCAAACATTTGCAATTGATTCAATACCTCTGGAACATATTGTGAGTTTTTATATCTCCAGTCAAGGCTATCAATCGTCCAATCCCAGTAAATAAAGCCATGTTGGTTTAAACGTACTTTTTGATGATATGTTAAATTTGGAACACTGCCATAGGGTGTTCTCACAAGACGGGCGTAGACGCCTGTAACAGAAGCAAGAATGCGCTGAGCTTCTCTCATTTCATTTGCGGGAGACTCACTGTTCTGATAAAAGAGGTTTATATCATGCGTCATGCCATGAAGCCCCAATTGATGTCCTTCTTGATAAAGTCTTTTCACAGCTGCTTGGTGTGCTTGGATTTGCGGTCCAAGCATGAAGAACGTCGCCTTCACATGATGTGCTTTTAATACATCTAACAGCTGATTTGATGTAGCAGAAGGACCATCATCAAATGTTAAAAAGACCGTTTTATTCGTTGCCTGTTGGTTTGGATTGGTCTTAAAATGTGTATCCAATGTTCTTGTAGACTGATCTTTTGCTTCCAGACTGATGCTTGTGTCACGGAAGTCACTGCTGGCAACATTTTTTGCTTGCCCGTTTGTCGCCTGCAAATGGGCTTTAGACATATCCCAGATAAAAAAAAGAAACAGTGTAAGAAGCACTAAACCAATTACCTTCGAGAGAAGTACCGTGTTGTAGGGTGTCTTTTTTTGGGGAACCTTTTTCATTACAATCACTCCAGTCAATTAAATTTTGAGCCAAATCATGTAGTAGATTCTGTCTTTTTTCACTGTTTTTCTTGGTGATCATATTGATTAAGTATATAGTGGAAAAAATCCTTTTAATATAGAAAATTCAAATAAATTAGGAATTTATGGTTATTTTTTTGTGTTGATCAGCAAAAAAAGGTGATCCATTCATGTTTAAATGAAATCATTCTGAATAATGATCGAAACGTTAATATTGATACGCTAAGATAGCATCAGATTTAACCATAAATGCGAAGCGAAGGGGAGATTCCGTATGAAAGTGTTGTATAAGTAAAGGGGGGGCTACGGTCTGAACACTTCTCTTTTAGAGGTGTTTTTTTGCATAAAAAAAGCAGGTTCGCTTGGCTTGGAACGAACCTGTGAAGGAGGAAAACTACATCATGTTTTCATTTATATTATCCAATATTTATCAATTGTCGTCAAGACAAAAAGTTAGACGGGGGAAAATGTTTTGACTGAATTGTGACGATTTGGCATGTATATCCTTTTTTCGATAGGGGATATTATCCGAAAAAAGAGGTGAAGCCGATGGCGTACATTCTTTCAGTTGGAACGAGTCACCCGAAGCATCATGTAGATCAGAAAATAGCTGCCGAATTTGCAAGGTCTCAATTTAAACGATCGTTTAAAGACATTGACCGGCTGCTGAGAGCTTTTCAAAATGGAGAAATTAAGAGCAGGCAGTTTGTGCAGCCCATTGAATGGTATCAAACGCACCACTCTTTTGAAGAGAAAAACAATATCTATTTGGAAAAAGCCTTGACTCATGCAAAAGAAGCGATCATACATTGTCTTCAAGAGAAGACGTTTCTGAAAAAACCAGTCCCGGTTGAAGAGATCGATGCATTGTTTTTTATTTCAAGTACCGGCTTATCGACCCCAAGTCTTGATGCAAAGCTTATGAACGTCCTTCCTTTTTCTCCGTATACAAAACGAGTACCGATCTGGGGCCTAGGGTGTGGGGGCGGTGCGGCAGGGCTGTCTCGGGCTTATGAATACATAAGGGCATTTCCAGAAGCAAAGGTACTTGTCGTTGCCTGTGAGCTGTGCAGTTTAACTTTTCAGCCGCAAGATCAATCAAAAAGCAATTTAATCGGCACCTCCTTATTTGGAGACGGGACGGCAGCGGTTCTTTTAACTGGAGAAAAAGCTGCGCTTGAATATGCCCATTTAAAAACAATCCCTAAAGTACTAAGCACGCAATCCGTCACAATGAAGGATTCTGAGGATGTCATGGGCTGGGATTTTACAAGTGACGGCTTTCGGGTTATTTTCTCCCGTGACATTCCGTCGATGATTTCCGGCTGGTTAAAAGAGCAGGTGGATCAATTTTTAGAGGAGCATGGATATTCAACTAAAAACTTGTCCGTTTTTTTAGCCCATCCTGGAGGAAAAAAAGTGATTGATGCCTATGTTGAAAGTCTATCTTTACAAGAGGATCAGCTGTTTTCCTCAAAAGAAGTGCTCAAACAACACGGAAATATGTCCTCTGCCACAGTTTTGTATGTCATCAAGCATTTCCTTGAACATCAATCTGCTGAAGCGGGGGAGATGGGACTTTGCGGGGCGCTTGGTCCGGGCTTTTCCTCAGAGCTGCTGCTTATGAAATGGGAGGAGGTCTTGTCGTGATCATTTGGCTTTTCATCGGTTTTTTCGTTTGTCAGAGGCTCATTGAAATGCTTGTTGCCAAAAGAAATGAAAAGAAAGTAAAAGCACTAGGTGCCATTGAATTTGGTGCTAGTCATTATCCTTATATGGTCGCTATGCATACGGCTTTTTTTCTCTCACTGATAGTTGAGATAACGCTTTTACATAAAGGGCCATCCCAGTATTTTCTTGTACTGCTCCTTTTGCTGATGGCTACACAGATCATTCGGTACTGGGCTTTATGCTCCCTAGGGACGTACTGGAATACAAAGATTTTAGTCGTTCCAAACGCAACGATTATAAAAAAAGGGCCGTATCGCTGGTTGAAACACCCTAACTATGTCGTCGTGGCAATTGAGCTTATACTGATCCCGCTATTGTTTGATGCATATGTCACTGGCATTTTGTTTACATGTTTAAATGCATGGATGATGGCTGTACGAATTCAAACAGAGGAGAAAGCATTAAATCAGTATTTGCTAAATTAATATTGAAAATCATTATCAATTGTGCTACACTTTCATTAATGATAAGCATTCTCAATCATGAAGGATGGACGGTGATCACATGACAATGATTTTCTTACTCGGTACGGTGTGTGTATACAGCCTATTAATTGGCTTCGTATTAAAAGGTGTCTCCAAAAAATCTGCTTCCTGATTCCAGTCAACTGCGACTGATCGGGCAGCAGATTTTTTTATTTCCCCAGATCAGAAGAAAAATCTCTTTATTTTGTGTAAAATGGTATCACATACATAACTGACTTTTCTAAAAACAAAGGGGTTTATCGTCATGAAAGACTTGTCTATTCGAGATTCGCTCGTTCAAACTACAGGAGCTTTATATCAAAGCTTTCTCAAAAGGGATGATTATGAGCGCGCAGCCAAACTTGCATCGATTATCAAAAAGGAAGCAGAAGAAGAAGTATATATCGCATTTACCGGCCATTATTCTGCTGGAAAGTCATCACTTGTAAATTATCTGCTTCATGATCACATTTTGCCAACGAGCCCAATCCCAACAAGTGCAAACTTGGTCGTCGTGAGGAAAGGCGAAAGTGAAGTCCAGCTTCATACCTCTGATGGCCGATTTGCAAAAATGAGCGGCTCTTATGATAAAGAAGCAGTACAGCGTTTCTGTAAGGACGGAGAACAGATTGAAATGGTGGAAATTAGCGGTGACTATAGAGGACTGGAAGAAAAGGTGGCACTGATTGATACGCCCGGAATTGATTCGACGGATCATGCCCACTTTTTATCTGCTGCGTCTATTCTTCATCAAGCAGATGCTCTTTTTTATGTCGTTCACTACAACCATGTTCATTCGGAGGAAAACATTCGTTTCATTCGCTCCATTAAAGAGAAAGTGCCAAATCTTTATTTTATCGTAAACCAAGTCGACCGGCATGATGAGCATGAGACAGCGTTTGAAGACTACAAAAATCAAGTAGTTGATATGCTTCAAAAAGAAGGCATTGAAGAAGAACATCTATACTTTACATCTGTAACCGATGAGACCCATCCAAGAAATGAAATGATTCGTTTAGTCAAAAAACTGCAAGAATTACAGACATTGCCGAAGGCCTCACTTCGGGCTTATACGGAGCAGAAAATTGAGCATGTCCTAAAAGAACACATTGACTCGTTAAAAGAAGACCTGCAAGGTGAGGAGCTTGAGTCACAGCTCGAAGAAAAAAGAAAAGAAGTAAATGAATTGGAAGCGAAAAATCACTTCATTGAAAATGGGGCCAAACAGTTAGAAGAAGAAGTATCTGCTGAAGTCGAGAGCATTTTGAAAAATGCCAACCTCACTCCATTTAAAATGAGAGAACTCGCAAGCGGCTATATTGAATCAAAAGCACCTGGCTTTAAAGTGGGACTGCTTTTTGCTAAAAATAAAACTGAGCAGGAAAAAGAAAAACGCGCAAATGACTTCTTAACAGATGTCAAAACGAGAATGAAGGCAGAAGTGGACTGGCATATTGCTGAGCTACTAAAAAAAGAAGTCAAGAAACATCAACTTGGTGAAGAATTATTAAATCAAGTGATGGCGTTTGAAACGCCTGTACAAGAATCACTTCTTGAAAGTGTGATTCATCATGGAGCAACGTTCTCTAATGAATACGTACTGCAATATGCAAAAGATGCTGGCGAAGCCTTGAGAAGAAAGGCTAAGCAGCAAGTGATGCCACTGATTGAACAAATGGTGGAGTCGCTGAAAGCCAAGCTGATGGAAGATAAAGCAGAACAGCAAGAAAAATGGGCTCAGTCAGCAAAAGAGCTCCAAACACTCGAGCAGTGCACCAGAAAAAATGAACAAATGAAGCGAGATATTTTGCATGTATGGGATATATGGCAAAATGGAACGGATGAAAAGATCGAAGAAGATTGGTTTTATGCGAAAAAGAGACAAATGCAGCATGACCAGCTAAAGCAGGATCAAGCGACCATTCATCCTGAAGAGAGCGACCAAGATAAACCGAACAAGCAGATAGAGCAACCTCAAATGCGTCAGTCACAGCATGTCACGACGGCACAGTCGATTGCCCAATTTGAGCAGCTTTCTCAGATTTTATTGCCATTAGATGCGCTCCAATCTCAAAGGAAGTCCTTTGAAAAACGAACAAAACGGCTGCAAGCGAAAGAATTCACACTCGCTTTATTTGGGGCTTTTAGTTCGGGGAAATCTTCTTTTGCAAATGCTCTCGTCGGGAGAAAGGTGCTGCCATCCTCTCCCACACCAACAACGGCAACCATTAATAAGCTGACGCGGCCGGCAGAAGGTCATCCGCATGAAAGTGTCAAAGTGGTGTTCAAAACAGAACAGGATATATTAGAGGAGCTCAATCAGATCCTAGGATTTCCGATCTCAGAAGAAAAGGGAGAGACGTTTACATCCAAGCTCGAACGAGCCCTGAAAAAAAGACAGCTTGAACAAGATCATCGCGTTATTGTTGAACATTTTTTACAGGCACATACTCGTTTCCTTCATCACATTACGAAGCAAACGCCGCTTCATGTCACCCTTCAAGAACTGAGGCCATACGTGGCGGAAGAAGCTGTTTCTTGTGTGGTGAAAGAAGTGACGGTTTATTTGAGTACACCTCTAACAGATAAAGGGCTGACTATTGTTGATACGCCAGGCGCCAGTAGTATGAATAAGCGTCATACAGAGATTGCTTTTCAATATATGAAGGACGCAGATGCGCTTCTTTATTTAACTTACTACCAGCACTCTTTTTCGAAGGCAGATCGGTCATTTTTACGTAAGCTTGGGCTTGTAAAAGATTCATTTAGCATGGATAAAATGTTCTTTATTATCAATGCAGCTGATCTCGCAAAGGATCAAGAAGAGCTTGACACCGTCTTTGACTATGTAAAAAGTGAGCTCACAAAAGAAGGCATAAGAAACCCAAACCTTCATCATGTCTCCAGTAAGGAAGAGATCGAAGGAAAGGGAGAGACAGCTTATAATCAATACGCAAAGCTTAGAAAGCAGCTCGACTATTTTATTGAGGAAGAATTAACGAAAGATGCGATCGAGCTGTTATATTTTGAAGCCGGTACATTATGTAGAACAGTCGACAAACTGCATGCGACGCTGCATCAGTCAGAAGATGAGAAGCAAGTGGAAAAGAAAAAGATAGATGCATCCTATGGAGCGATTCTTGATCAAATGAGCCATATAAAACAATCTAAGCTAGTGACAGAAAGCGTAAAAAAGGACTTACATGAACAGCTCTATCATATTGTGCAGCGCCTATCACTATTTGCGAATGATCTGTTAAAGACAGCCTTTTATCCTGGAATATCTCAAGGGAATTTCGGACAGCAATTGAAAAAAGCACTTGAGAAGGCGCTAAAGGATTATGAATTTGAATTTATACAGGAGTTAAAGGCGCTTGATATTCGGATGGAATCGTTTATTCATAAATACTTCCAAGAGGAGTGGGAGAAAGGATTGCAGAAGGCATGTGCAGAAGACCCTTACTTTTCTCTCTCGCTGTCGCCGCCAGAAGAGAAAAATGCTGAACTAAAACAAATTGAAGTCGAAGCTGAACTAACACCATTCGAACCGCTCTTAAAGAAACAAAAATCAGCGAAAGTTTTCTTTGAACAGAATGGTAAGGCTGCGTTTATTGAAGCGATTCGAGACATTCTTCATCAGTTAACCATGAAATGGGCAGATAAAGAAAAAGAAGAATTACTGAGCAGGTACGATATGATGGTGAAGACCTTTACGGAAAGATATGAAACAGAAGCGCTCGAGCAGCTAAGTGAACAAAAACAAACATTTATCATGAGCCTAACAACAGATCCCAAAGAGCAGGCCGTTATTGAACAAGTTTATGAACAAACAAATGAGTGGAAGAACCAGTTGAAAACCATTTGATTCATGGTAGACTAAATAAAAAAGAAAGCAGTTGATACAAAATGACGAGCGTACACGAAGAGATTTCCGCACACTCACAAAAGCAGCATGCTCATATCCAGTCCTTTCTTGAGCTTGAACATAAAAGAGAACAAGCAATAGAGAGGGCTGTTGTCAAATGTGAGCAAAACGAGTCATTTACAACAGACGAGATCAACGCCATTACGTCGAAGATGAATGAGCTTGCACGAGGCGGTATTGTTCCATTGCGAAAGCTTGTGACGAATGATATGGTCAGGGAGTATGTCGAGCGCAAACAGAAGTAAAGAGTAACATTCTCTTTTTTGGTCATCTTAATGAATGTACCGAGAAAGGGGAATGATCATGAAAAAAAAGCAACAGACAAAGCAGCAGGATGAGCGTGACCCTAAACAAAAAGACATGCCGTCCTATGCAGAAGCAGAATCGAAAAAAATGCAATATGGTCAAAAGTAAACAGGCTGCCTCTTCTTTTCCAAAAGAAGAAGGCGCCTTTTTTATGTCTAGTTTTGCGTTCTGTGATAGAATAGGAGTATTGTTTTGAAAAGGGAGTTTATAAGAATGAGTAAACACGTACTGCTTGTAGATGGAATGGCGCTTTTGTTCAGAGCGTTTTATGCGACGGCTGTCCATCGCAATTTTATGATAAATGACCACGGTGTGCCAACAAATGGAGTGAATGGCTATTTGAAGCACTTATTAACAGCTGTACAGACATTTGAGCCAACTCATATTGTGTGCTGCTGGGATATGGGGAGTCAAACCTATCGAAACGAATTGTTTCAAGATTATAAAGCAAATCGTGGAGAGGCGCCTGTCGAGCTCATTCCGCAATTCGATTTAGCGAAAGAAGCGACAGAAGAACTAGGAATT
The DNA here is from genome assembly GCF_046535585.1 of Bacillus sp. SIMBA_005. NCBI lineage: Bacteria > Bacillati > Bacillota > Bacilli > Caryophanales > Bacillaceae > Bacillus > Bacillus sp. SIMBA_005. The sequence goes on from NZ_JAWRWI010000008.1 coordinate 84,079, forward strand.
GTGAACATTGGTTTAAAGGGCTTTGAAGCAGATGATTGCATTGGTACTCTTGCTGCGCTTTACCAAAAAGAAGCACGCGTGACTGTCCTCACTGGCGACAAAGATTTACTGCAAATTTTAAATGAACAAGTGACTGTTGCTTTGATGCAAAAAGGAATTGGCAATTATAAGCATTATACAAAAGCTTTATTTGAAGAAGAAATGGGAATCTCACCAAAGGCACTCATTGATATGAAAGCACTCATGGGTGATGCAAGTGATAATTATCCAGGTGTCAAAGGAATCGGAGAAAAAACGGCTTTGAAATTTATTCAAACATATGAAACGATTGATGGTTTGTTAGAAAATGTCCATGAACTAACGGCTGCACAGCAAAAGAAAATGCAAGCAGGATTAGAAGATTTGAAACTTTCTCGTCTATTGGCAGAGATCAAATGTGATGTCCCGCTCAGCTGTCCAATGGATGAGGCGAAAATGAACATCAATCAAGAACGAGCTGCTGCTATGCTAAGGCACCATCAAATCAAAGGAATCGAACCGATGATGAATCGTTTAAATACAATAGAGATCAGCTAAAGCCGATCTCTTAGGTTTATCTTTTTGTATTGCTTTTCTTCGCTCTATTTTCCAGCTGAGATAGTGGCTGTTTATCTTTTGTTTGCGCATCACCTTGTGGGGTTGTCCCATTTGTGACACGACCTTTATTTTCTTTATCCAATCAGTATCACCTCACACACATTAGCATAACCGAAAAAAAGCGATTCATCCTTTAGAAAGGTGAATCGCTTTTCTAGCGAGCTGATCTGCTACTTGATTTTCCTTACTCGGAATCCATTTAATAAAAAATAAATCAAACTGGCTTTGGAGCTCGATCATCTCTTTAATAAAATGCTGAAATGCTGGATTTTTAGCAAATCCTGCATTGGCTGCGCGGTCAACTACTTGTGAATCTGTGCGAAAGGAAACGGTACGCAATCCTTTTTCCACGCAGATTTTCATCCCCTCGATCAGAGCAGAAAATTCTGCTTCGTGATTGCTCATGGATTCAAGAGGAATGGAGAATGATTCAGCCTTTCCATCATATTTGATGAAAATGCCGATGCCAGAAGGACCTGGATTACCTGCACTCGCACCATCAATGTATATTTCAGCTGGCAAATTACTTCATCCTTTCATCAAGCGGAACCATTTTTTTCGCTGCATACGCATATGGTGTGGAAATCGCAGCGACGATAAATTTAATGACATATGTCGTGATAAAAATTTCAATCCATACTTGAGTTGGATACGTGCCAAGAAAGGCAATGGTCGTAAAAATCAGTGTATCAAGAAGCTGGCTAATCATCGTACTTCCAGCATTGCGCATCCAGAGCGCACCATCAGAGGGAAATATCCGGCGAATAAACGAATATACATAAACATCTAGCATTTGACTGATGATATAAGCAGCGAGACTGCCGAGTGCCACCCTTGGCATAAAACCAAATATGGTTTCTAGTGATGATTGTGAGATATCAGATGGAGCAGGATCGAAAAGCAAAGCCTCCTGCATGACAACAGTTAGTGTTAAAAGGGTCGTAAAACCAATCCAAACCGCTTTTTTCGCTTCATGTTGTCCATATTTTTCATTCAACACGTCCGTTGCAAAAAAGACACTGCCGTACAAAATATTTCCAAGTGTGGCTGTTAAGCCAAACAATTCAACGGTTTTCACCACTTGTAAGTTAGCGGCAGCCGTCGCAAAGCCAATCCAGACGAAAAGGCCCATCTTGCCAAATCCTTTATAAAATAGAAGAACAATGATAAAATTAATGATCGCAAATAAGATCCAAATACCTTCATTAAACAAGTGACATGAACTTCCTTTCTCATTGTAAAATGTAACTTTTTGATTATAGCATAACGTATGTTTACCTTAAAAGCACGGGAAGGCGATGTGATCAATGAAATTAAGAGCACACTACACAATGAAAGTGAAATCAATTGGGTCCATTGTTTTTTACCAAGAAGATTGGTTGGAGCTAAAAGAGGCCTTGAGATTAGCTAAACATATTGACAAAAAAGAACCACAGTCACTTCTGTTATTTGAAGATGAAAAAGGGGCTATGTGGTCTATAAAAGAGCTTGAAAAGCTAAATGAAGAATTAAAGCTTGAGCCTGATCAGCTTCAAGTCTATTTTGATGCAAGTTTTCATAAAGAAACAGGTGACTCTGGTCTTGGCGTTGTCGTCTACTATAAGCTAGGAAAAGACGCTTATCGATTGAGAAAGAATCAGCCTTTCCAAGGAAGTACCAATAATGAAGCAGAGTATGCGGCTTTATTTGAAGCAGTAAAAGTTTTAAAAGATCTAGGAGCAAGCAGAAATTCTGTCACGATTAGAGGAGATTCACTTGTTGTCATGAATCAGTTAAAAGGAGAATGGCCTTGTTATGATGATGTACATAACAAATGGCTTGACCGAATTGAAGCGGCTTTAAAAGAGCTGAAGCTGACGCCAACCTATGAAGCCATCGATCGGAAACAAAATGCAGAAGCGGATCAGCTTGCAAGACAGATTCTTGCAGACGTCCCAATCGAAAGTACATTGAAATTAGAAGCAGACGGAGCTGAATAATGTGGATAAAAAAACAGCAGTACAAGAATTGACCGATCTTCAAGACACGTATTGTTCAGATTGTTTGATTAAGAAGCATTTTCGAAAAGAATTTGGCAAAAAATATGCCCATTCCTTTTGTATACAGCAATGCACCGTTGGAGAGAAAATAAAAGAATATGGGCAAACGCTGCTCAAAAAATAAGAGGACGCACCGGTTTTCCCTGCTCAAACATCCGTTCTTGAAAAAAAACGGATAGAATGTGTAAAAAAAGAACATATTCCGAAAAATGAGCCGATATAACTATAGAAAGTTTTGGTTGAGTTACTTTTTGACTAAGTGACGGATATTAGAGGAAAAGGGGAAGGCCGGTATGAATAATAAGGAGTTCGAAACGGTATTACATCGAACATTTCAAGAGGTGTACAGCGATCTAGAGCAACTTGTAGATGTAGCGAAGAAGGGAAGACCTTTTCTCGAAAAAGATATCTCTGAAATTGAACAACGACTGAAGCAAAATATTTTAGCAATTGAAATTCAGCTGAAAATCAAATAAGAGAGGCATAAGCCTCTCTTTATTTTGCATCATTGATTTAGTTGATTAGATTTTTGTTACGTTTGCAGCTTGAGGTCCACGATTACCTTCAACGATTTCAAAAGAAACTTCTTGTCCTTCTTCTAAAGACTTGTAACCGTCACCTTCGATAGCTGTGAAGTGAACGAATACATCGTCTCCGCCTTCAACTTCAATGAAGCCGAAACCTTTTTCATTATTGAACCATTTTACTTTACCGTTTTGCATATTGCTTTTTCCTCCTAGTACTGTAGCATACCTTTAGGCATACTAAAAAAAATTTTCATCACCTAACGACTTTGCAGTTGTTAAATGATGGTTCCACTATACACCATCAAAAGTAAAGCGTCAAGCGGGAGAGCCAAATTTTGAGCAGAATGTTTGATTTTTTTTGACAAATAACAATTATAGCTGAACCGTCCCCATTTTCTGAAACTTTATGCACAGTTTGTCCGTATATAAAAAAAATACAGAAAGAGGTGCTATCATGAATCGTTATACACTCGAAGAATTTGTTCAGAATACGCAGCAGGAAGATAAGGGAGAAGGGGTCTTCGAACTTGAAACACCAAGACTTTTAGAAATTAATTTGACTGATACCATTTGGGCAAAAACAGGTTCCATGGTTTCGTACCGAGGCAAAATCAAGTTTGAACGAGAGGGCGTGTTTGAGCATGGCGTCTCAAAGATGTTCAAAAAAATGCTGTCAGGAGAAGGCACTTCACTCATGAAGGCAACAGGTGATGGGAAATTATATGTAGCAGATCAAGGCAAAAAAATCTCAATTCTTCGCCTGGCTCAAGGGGAATCCATTTTTGTGAATGGGAATGATCTGCTCGCATTTGAACCTTCAGTCCGCTGGGATATCAAATTGATGAAAAAAGTATCGGGGATGCTTGCGGGTGGATTATTTAATGTCAAATTAGAAGGACCAGGCCTTGTTGCGATTACGAGTCATTATGAGCCGCTCACATTGATTGTTCAGCCGGGTGACTCTGTCTACACAGATCCGAATGCGACAGTTGCATGGTCAGGGGATTTAAAAACTGAATTTGTGACAGATGTTTCATTCAAAACCTTTATTGGCAGAGGAAGCGGTGAGTCTATTCAAATGAAGTTTAGCGGAAGCGGATTTGTTGTCGTGCAGCCGTTTGAAGAAGTGTACACAACAAATGGAAATCAAGGATAAAGAAAAAAGGTGTCCGTCATTGACGGACGCCTTTTTATGATAATGCGCGAGCATACGTTTTATTATTCGTGATGAGATCCGATTGCTCAACGATATCTTCCAAAATGGTTTGAGAAGAATGCTTTAAGTGAAGTTTTTTTATATTTTGTTTCATGGTTTCTAGTTTTTCTTCATCTTGCAGTAAGTTGGTCACAGATTCTAAAATGTCTTCATGTCTGTTGATGACAATGGCTGCACCATAATCTTCAAAGAAATGAGCATTTTCCTTTTCTTGTCCAGGGACAGGCTTGTAAAGAATGACTGGGACGCCGATTGCTGTTGCTTCTGTTAAAGTAATGCCGCCTGGCTTTGTGATCATACAATCTGTTACTCTGAACAATTCATCAATTTGTTCCACATATCCAAGCGCCTTCAATTGATCTGGATGTGCTTGTTCAAGATCGCTTAGTGATTGTTTCAGCGCTGCGTTCTTTCCGCATACAACAACAATTTGTACTTCACTGTCTAGAAGCAATGCTTCACATAATTCCTTGACATTTTTCAGTACACCATGAGCACCGGCCATAATCAGAAGAACTTTTTTGTTTGATGATAATCCATATTTTTTATAAATCTTCGATTTTGGCACGTCTGCTTCAAATTGTGGTCTAATAGGTATGCCTGTCACTTTGACATCGCTTGGATGTGTGCCGATTTCCACTAATTTTTGTTTCACATAATCGGTTGCAACATAGTACCGGTCGATGTTTTCATGTACCCAAATCTTATGAAGACAGAAATCTGTCATGACATTAAATGTCGGGATGACTTTTCCTGTTTTGTTCCGATATTCAGGAACAACAATCATCGGGAATGTAATAATAATGATATCCGGATTGTGTAATTGAATAAGTTCATCAAGACGCTTATTTCCCATTTTTAAATAAATGTTAAATTTGCGTTTATTGTAAATTTTATCTACACCGTAATAAAACAAGCGATAAAATTGTTTCCCAATGGAAAAGCTCTTCAAGTATAAATATTGAGTCACTTCCGACACAATGGGATTTGATTCTTGATACAAATTAGAAACTACAACATGCTCAAATCCTTGGGATTTACACTCATCATACAGTGTTTTAGCCACCTGCATATGTCCATTTCCATAATTTGCGGTCAAGATTAATATTTTTTTATTGGTATTCAAGAATATTCACCTCAAATGTAATCAACAACAACAAAACTTCGTACGAAAACTATTAATCTCATAGGTCTACATATACATAAAGATAACATATAAACAACCAGAGCATATCATTCGTTACGAAAGAATTAAACTAATTTTAAAAAACAACAAGACTAAATTGATAATGGAAGACAGAGCCATTTGTATTTTAACACATTTTGGCCATTTATCATCAGACTACAGTCTATTTTATTCCCAAACGTATGGTGTTTCTTGATAAACATAATAATTGAGCCAATTCATAAACAGTAAAGTGGCATGGGCTTTCCATCGATTCACTGGGACTAATGTGTCACCATCTTCTATAAAATAGTGGACAGGTTTTTGGACTGTATCATCCTTCAACAAATCTCTTTCATATTCCTGCTTCAATGTGTCCGTATCATATTCAGGATGTCCAGTTAAAAATACTTGTTTATCATCATCTGAAACAATTAAACAAACACCCGCTTCTTCAGAGACACTCAATACTTTCAAATTCGGCGTATTTTTTAATTGTTCTGTATTAATATCTGTATGCCTCGAATGTGGGACATAGTATACTTCATCGAAACCTCTGACTAATCTTTCTTTTTTCTCTTTCACAAGATGCTCAAATACACCAAATTTTTTCTCAGCAAGCTTGATTTTCTCAATACCATAATGGTGATATAGGCCTGCCTGTGCACCCCAGCAAATGTGAAGAGTTGACGTCACATTCGTTTTACTCCAGTCTAAAATCTCCTGCAGTTCTTTCCAATAGGATACTTCTTCAAAAGCTAAATGCTCAATTGGTGCGCCGGTGATGATCATTCCATCAAATTTCTTATGGCGAATCGATTCAAAGGTCGTATAAAATTCATCTAGATGCTCTCTCGACGTATTCTTCGGTGTATGCGTACTTGGAATCAAAAACGTAAAGTACACTTGTAAAGGAGAATTTCCGAGCATTCTTAGCAGCTGCGTTTCAGTTTGTATTTTTTTTGGCATTAAATTTAAGATCACGATATTCAAAGGACGGATATCTTGATTGAATGCCCTTGTCTCATCCATGACGAAAATATTTTCGCTCTCTAGTATTTGTTTTGCCGGCAGATGAACTGGTATGTTAATAGGCAACTCGCCACCCCCTGAATCAAAGCTAATTTCACTTCATTATAGGAACTTTCTGGCGATATTTCAATGTTTCAATTATGTTACAATGAAAAACAGAGCAAAAACAAAGCTGTTTCTCGAAAAAAAGGAGGCCGTTTATTTATGATCACAAAGCATTTATCAGATATTGATATCGCCCAAAAGGCAAAGCTGAGACCTATTCAAGACATCGCAGCTAAGCTGCAAATACATGACGAAGAATTAGAATGCTATGGTTTCACAAAAGCGAAAATATCTTTGACTATTTTTGACCGTTTAAAAGAACAAAAAGAAGGACATGTGATTCTTGTCACATCCATCAACCCAACGCCAGCAGGTGAAGGGAAGTCCACCGTCACAGTCGGACTCGGCCAAGCCTTCGAAAAAATAGGGAAAAAAGCAATCATTGCAATGCGAGAGCCTTCATTAGGTCCTACAATGGGCATAAAAGGCGGTGCAGCAGGTGGAGGATATTCACAGGTGCTACCAATGGAAGAAATCAATCTTCATTTTACAGGAGATTTTCATGCCATTACTTCTGCACATAATGCCTTATCTGCGTTTATTGATAACCATATCCATCACGGAAATGAACTTGGCATCGACGCGCGCCGCATTGTATGGAAGCGAGTGCTTGATTTAAACGATCGTGCATTAAGACAGGTCGTTGTCGGACTTGGTGGACAGGTAAATGGGTATCCTAGAGAAGACGGGTTTGACATCACAGTTGCCTCCGAAATGATGGCCATCCTTTGTTTAGCAGAAGACTTAACCGATTTGAAAAAACGTCTTTCTTCTATTGTTGTTGCCTATAATCAAGACGGGGAGCCAGTCACTGTTGGCGCACTTGGATATGAAGGTGTTCTAACGTTACTTTTAAAAGACGCGCTCAAACCAAATCTTGTACAAACGATTGAAGGAACTCCGGCCCTCGTTCATGGCGGTCCTTTTGCCAATATTGCGCATGGGTGTAATAGTTTAATTGCGACTAAAATGGCTGCGAAATTAGCTGATTATGTCGTAACAGAAGCTGGATTTGGAGCAGATCTTGGAGCAGAAAAGTTCCTGCACATTAAAACAAGAGCTGGTGATTTCAAGCCTGGTGCAGTGGTCATTGTGGCGACAGTCAGAGCATTAAAGATGCATGGCGGAATGAAGAAAACAGAACTCAAAGAAGAGAATGCAGAAGCTGTATTAAAAGGTATACATAATTTAGAAAAGCATATTGAAACCGTCCAATCCTTCGGTCTTCCGTACATTGTCGCAGTTAACAGGTTTATCACTGATACTAAAGAAGAGATTCAAGCGATAGAAGATTGGTGCCACGCACATGGCCACCCAGTCAAGGCAGTGAATGTATGGGAAGAAGGAGGCGAAGGCGGCACAGCACTCGCCGAAGAGCTCGCAACACTTATTGAAAAGAAGAAGAACAGCTTTTCCTATTTGTATGAAGAGCATGATGCCATCGAAGAAAAATTATCTAAAGTTGCCAAAGTGGTTTACGGAGCAGACGGGGTCACACTCACTTCAAAAGCAAGAAAACAGCTGGCAGCCATCGAGGCAAACGGCTGGGGGCATTTACCGGTTTGTATGGCAAAAACGCAATATTCACTTTCGGATGATCCAGCTTTAATTGGGAGACCTAAGGGCTTCACCATTACGATTCGTGAGTTAAAACCATCTGTAGGAGCAGGATTTATTGTTGCTTTAACTGGAAGCATATTGACAATGCCTGGATTACCTAAAAAACCTGCAGCGCTCGAGATGGATTTATTAGAAGACGGCAGTGTGACAGGACTCTTTTAACCGGAAGCATAAAAAGCGATTTTATAAAAGAAGCATGTTACGATAGAAAAAAGTGAATCCTAGGAGGCTATGAGATGTCAATTTATGATATTCAGGTCAAGACCATTAACGGTCAAGAAAAATCAATGGCAGATTATAAAGGAAAAGTACTCATTATTGTCAACACAGCAAGCAAATGTGGACTAACTCCTCAATTTAAACAACTGCAAGAGCTATATGATCAATATCATGAAAAGGGCCTTGAAATTTTAGGATTTCCATGTAACCAATTTATGAACCAAGAACCAGAAGGGGAAGAAGCCATTCAAGAATTCTGTTCTTTGAATTATGGGGTGACCTTCCCTATGTTTGCAAAAGTAGATGTCAATGGTGACAATGCGCACCCGCTTTTCAAACATTTAACAAGTCATGCAAAAGGTGTACTTGGGACGAAAACAGTGAAATGGAATTTCACAAAATTTATCGTGGATCAAAACGGAGAAGTCACTGAGCGGTTCTCTCCGAAAACATCACCAAAAGAATTAGAAAGCTCCATCATCGCTCTTTTGGACAAATAAGGTGCTTACCGTTATGCAGAAAAAACAATTGGAGACAGCTGCCTCCTTTGTTTCAGATCGGCTGAAATATGAACCTACTGGACACGATGCGGCTCATATTGATCGTGTGCGGCAGCTTGCCCGCCAAATTGCTAATCAGGAAGGCGGCTCTCTGTTTGTGATTGAAATGGCAGCGATTGTTCATGATGTCATTGATGAAAAGCTGCCGGGTGAATGGAAGCTTTCACCAAAGCGGCTTGAGCTTCAGCTCCTTTCTTGGGAAGTTCATACGCGGGATATTCGTTATATCATGGACATCATTACAACGATGTCTTTTCGACATCGACATAAGCAGAATAGACCAATAACGTTAGAAGGGGCTATTGTTCAAGATGCAGATCGTCTCGATGCGATAGGAGCAACCGGTATTGCGAGGGTGTTTACGTATGCAGGCGCAAAAGGGGAACCCCACTATTCAAAGGACACGCAGCAGGGCTCCGTGCTAAAACATATGGAAGAAAAACTGCTCAAATTAAAAGACTTAATGAACACTCGTACAGGAAAGCTGCTTGCTGAGGAGCGGCACGATTTGATGAGCCTATTTATCAAGACGTGGAAAGAAGAATGCGGCCTTACAGATGAGTTGGGTCTTTATGTGTGTAAGGAGGATGTATAGATGAAAATAACAGCGATAGAACCGACGCCAAGTCCAAATACGATGAAGGTCATTTTGACAGAAGCACTTGCCGGCGGTAAAAGCAACAATTACAAAAAGGATCAAAAAGACGAAGCGCCAGAGATGATCAAGCGCATTTTGAACATTGAAGGTGTAAAAGGTGTTTATCATGTCGCAGATTTCTTAGCTGTTGAGCGTAATGCAAAGTTTGACTGGCAGGGCATTTTGCAGCAGGTCAGAGAAGCCTTTGGTCAAGAATCAGAAGGCCTTCAGGAAGGATCGCAGTCTGGCGGTGACACATTTGGCGAAGTCAAAGTGTTTGTCCAAATGTTTAATGGGATTCCGATGCAAGTCAAATTAACAGACGGTGAAAGAGAAGAGCGGTTCGGCATGCCTGAACGCTTCCAAGCAGCTATTTTAAAGCTCAGAAGCAGTTCAGACAATGTCGTATTTGAACGTGTGTGGAAAGAACATGGCGTTCGTTTTGGTGACTTTGCAGATATCGGTCAGGAAGTCACAGAAGAGCTGCAAGCAGCCTATGATGATGAGCGTTTAGCACGCTTAACAGAGGCAGTCAAAGAAGGTCAAGAAGCTGTAGATCGACAAGTGAACCGAAAGGCGTATGATGTAACAGAAGATATGCTGCGCGAGGAAGATTGGAAAAAGCGTTTTGCCCATCTAGAGCAAATGCAGCCAGAGCAAAAGGATATACCTGTTTTAATGAAAGCAATGGAAGACCCAAAAACATCCATTCGCAGACAAGCCGTTGTGAATGCTGGAATGATTGAAGATCCTGCTATTCTGCCTATTTTATATAAAGGGCTTAAAGATAAAACAGTGACGGTCCGCAGAACCGCTGGAGACTGCATTTCAGACCTTGGTGACCCGAACGCTATAGAAGCAATGATCGAAGCATTAAAGGATCCAAGTAAGCTTGTCCGCTGGCGTGCAGCGATGTTTCTTTATGAAGAAGGTGACGAAACAGCACTTGACGCATTAAAAGAAGCTGAGCAAGACCCTGAATTTGAAGTCAGCCTTCAAGTGAAAATGGCGATTGAGCGCATTGAGCACGGAGAAGAAGCGAAAGGTTCAGTATGGAAGCAAATGACAGAAAGTAGAAAAAATGCATCAGAATGATGAGACATTTGAACAAGCTGCCAATGATAGGCAGCTTGTTTTCTTAAAGTCATAGACAGAAAAATTTTTTTAGAAAAATTATTTTGAATATTGTTGAAATATACGAAAAAACTCTATATAGTAGTACCAATATAGAATATTGGAGGTCAGATTTTATGACACGAACCTTGCTGAGCGCTAGCTTCAGCAGCCATGTTGGTCATCAGTCATTCATCGGTGGTCAAATAAACAGAAAATTTGTAAAATAAAATCAACTCAAAATCATACAGTCAACAAGACTTGTAGTATAGGAGGCTTTTTAAACAGATGGCAGAATTACGTAGTAATATGATTAAACAAGGAATTGACAGAGCACCTCACCGAAGCTTACTAAGAGCAGCGGGGGTAAAGGATGAGGACTTCGGCAAGCCATTTATTGCTGTATGTAATTCCTATATTGATATTGTCCCAGGACATGTCCATCTTCAGGAATTCGGAAAGATTGTGAAAGAAGCCATTCGTGAAGCTGGCGGAGTCCCATTTGAATTCAATACAATTGGGGTCGACGATGGAATTGCGATGGGGCATATCGGGATGAGATATTCATTACCAAGCCGTGAAATCATCGCTGACTCTGTCGAAACCGTTGTATCTGCTCACTGGTTTGATGGCATGGTTTGTATTCCTAACTGCGATAAAATTACACCAGGGATGATGATGGCAGCGATGCGTGTCAATATTCCAACGGTCTTTGTCAGCGGTGGACCGATGGAAGCGGGTAGAACAAGTGATGGCAGAAAAATTTCTCTTTCTTCTGTATTTGAAGGCGTTGGTGCATACCAGTCAGGTAAAATTAACGAAGAGGAATTAAATGAATTAGAACAGTTTGGCTGTCCGACCTGCGGATCTTGTTCAGGGATGTTTACAGCAAACTCAATGAACTGTTTAGCAGAGGCGCTTGGAATTGCTCTTCCTGGGAATGGCACAATTTTGGCGACATCACCAGAGCGAAGAGAATTTGCGAAAAAGTCAGCAAAACAACTAATGGAGCTCATTAAAAAGGATATTAAACCACGTGATATTGTAACTGAAAAAGCAATTGATAACGCATTTGCATTAGATATGGCACTTGGTGGGTCAACGAATACAGTTCTTCACACACTGGCGATTGCAAATGAAGCAGGTGTTGAATATTCACTTGAACGTATCAATGAAGTAGCAGAGCGTGTGCCTCATTTATCAAAACTTGCGCCAGCTTCGGATGTTTATATTGAGGATTTACATGAAGCCGGCGGCGTCACAGCTGCGCTAAATGAATTGTCCAAAAAAGAAGGCGCACTTCATTTAGATACAATGACCGTCACCGCGAAAACGCTTGGTGAGAACATTGCAGGTCATGAGGTTAAGGACTATAACGTCATTTATCCAATCGACAAACCATTTACTGAAAAGGGCGGCTTAGCCGTTTTATTTGGAAACCTTGCGCCAGATGGAGCCATTATTAAAACGGGCGGGGTACAAGATGGGATCACACGTCACGAAGGGCCTGCGATCGTATTTGAATCCCAAGAAGAAGCTCTTGAAGGCATCATTAATAGAAAAGTAGAAGCAGGACATGTTGTTATCATTCGCTATGAAGGACCTAAAGGCGGACCTGGTATGCCAGAAATGCTTGCTCCTACTTCACAAATTGTCGGGATGGGACTTGGACCAAAGGTTGCTTTAATTACGGACGGACGTTTTTCCGGCGCTTCACGCGGCTTGTCTATCGGACACGTCTCTCCTGAAGCAGCTGAGGGCGGCCCGCTTGCCTTTGTTGAAAATGGTGACCATGTCGTCGTCGATATTGAACAGCGCATTTTAAGCGTCGATGTTCCAGAAGAAGAATGGGAAAAACGAAAAGCGAACTGGAAAGGCTTTGAACCAAAAGTGAAAACTGGCTATCTTGCTAGATATTCAAAACTTGTGACATCAGCCAATACAGGCGGAATCATGAAAATTTAATCTGAAATAGAACATTTGAAAATTGGCTCTCTCTATAGTATCCTTTATTCACAACATAAGGATTTTAGAGGGGGCTTTTTTATGTCAATGGCATATGAAGAATATATGCGCCAGCTCGTTGTGCCAATGCGCCAAGAGCTGACAAGTGCAGGATTTCAAGAACTGACGACGGAAGAAGAAGTAGAACAAACCATGCAAGAGGCTGAAGGAACAACATTTGTTGTTGTTAATTCTGTATGCGGCTGTGCTGCAGGATTAGCGCGCCCAGCAGCGACTCAAGCTGTAATGAAGGCAGAAAAAGCGCCAGACAAAATCGTCACAGTATTTGCTGGGCAGGACCGGGAAGCCACGGCAAAAATGAGAGAATATTTCACAGGTGAAGAGCCATCATCTCCTTCTATGGCCCTTTTAAAAGGAAATGAACTCGTTCATTTTATCCCGCGTGACGAAATTGAAGGTCATGAAATGGAAGATATCATGAAAAATGTCTTAACTGCATTCGAAAAACATTGCTAATACACGTGTTGAAATGCCCTGTAACTAGATCAGGGCATTTTTTCTTGATCATGATGGAGGAACGATATGCTCATTACAACAAGCTTTAGAGCAAATGAACAAACGATTGAAACAGCGAAGGGTCTTGCAGAGGATTTACATGGTGAGTATGTAGAAAGACGCAAACAATCCGTCAAGCAGCTTGCGGTGAAACGAGGAGATGTCCTTGTTGTCGGGAAAGAAAGATTTGAATGGTATCAGCCAAATGGTGAAAAGTTCTTCTTTCATCCAAGCTCAGCGATGTTCAGGGTGAAGCGGCTCTTGCGCGGAGAAAAGGATCCTTTAATTGAAGCAGCACAGCTAAAGCCGGGCGATTCCTTTTTAGATTGCACACTTGGCTTAGGGTCTGATGCGATAACTGCAAGCTGTGCGTTAGGCAGGAAGGGAAGGGTCGTCGGTATTGAAAAGAATCCCATTACGGCATTACTAGTGCGAGAAGGACTGAATACATGGGAGACGGGAATAGAGGAAGCTGATGAAGCGATGAAACGGATTTCTGTTATCAGTGGAGACAGTATCGAGCAGCTAAAGAAGTATCCTGACTGTTCATTTGATATCGTCTATTTTGACCCCATGTTTGAGGAAACGATTCAAGAATCTACAAGTATAGCGCCGCTGCGTCATGCGGCAGAGCACGACTTTGATCACGAATCAGCCGTGCAAGAAGCATTAAGGGTGGCAAGAAAAAGAGTGGTGTTAAAAGATCATTGGAAAAGCACACGATTTAAAGCGGACTCTTACAAATTTCATGTCATCAAACGAAAAACAGCCCAATTTCATTATGGGTATATCGAGAAAGAAAAAAGCCCTCACTAAGGGCTTTTAATCCGTAATTTCCATATAGACAAAATAAAACAGTGTCAGCAAGGAAGCTGTGATGAAAAAGCCTTCAAGCATACCCATTCCTCCCAAATTTTAGTTGCCTGTACTGTTATTGTAAACGTTTTATTATGAAAAAGAAAGTCTCAAATCAGTGACCAAATTGAATGACTGAAAATTCATTATATGCTAGAATAGCAGTATGATAACTTATGGAAGGAATTAGATATCATGAAGATGTGGATGAGAAAAACGCTTGTTGCGCTCTTTACAATTGCAACTTTTGGTTTGGTTTCTCCTCCGTCGGCTTTGATGACAGACAAGCCATCTGAACTTTCTTCACCTGATAAAACGCCTTATACAGCGGTTTATGATACATCAGATGAATTACGCAGCTGGGAACGATCGCAAGAGGCAAGCGAAGAGCAGGTAGACCCCTTTGAGCAATATAAGGAAGAGGTTCTATCAAGTGCAGAAAATCAATCCTTTCTCAAATTCGGCCGTAAAATCACGCCTGTCATTGAAGACGAGTACAGAGAAGAGATTCAACCGAAAATTGAACAAGTGTTAACCGATGTTTTAACAAATTTCAAAGATGACGAAAAATTTCAAGATGTTGTGTTAACTGATCAGCCTTCAAGCGGAAATGGCGAAAAAATCTTTCACATCTACAATCGGAAGACTGGAGAAGATTTGCTCCGTTTTCATGTGAGAAGAGATCAGCCGCCACACAGCGGATATTGGTTTAACTTTCACTACCATACAGCAGAAGATGGATTCCAGACGCATCATGAACTCGGTAATATTTACTGGGACAAAAACACCCCGCCGAGCTGGATGAGCCACTAGAAGGAGATGTCATGCCAATTGAAAAAATATACAATGAACGAAATGGTGCAGATTACAAAACAAATGTTAAACGAACGTGGAGTGAAAATTGAAGATATTGCACATATTGTGCTAAAGCTTCAAGAAAAATACCATCCAAACCTTCCACTTAGTGTCTGTGTTGAAAATGTTGAGAAAGTGTTGAATAAAAGGGAAATTGTCCATGCAGTTTTAACAGGACTTGCCCTTGACCAGCTGGCTGAACAAAAGCTATTGCCAGAACCTTTGCAGCACTTAGTTGAAACAGATGAGCCGCTATATGGAATTGATGAGATTATTCCGCTTTCCATTGTCAATGTATATGGATCAATCGGTTTGACGAACTTCGGTTATTTAGATAAAGAGAAATTTGGCATTATCAGGGAATTAGATGAAGGTCGCCCAGGTGAAGTGCATACTTTCCTTGATGACCTTGTCGCCGCGCTAGCTGCAGCAGCAGCTAGTCGTATTGCTCACTCACACCAAGATATTAAGGACGAAGAGCAGGATCGAGTGAATCAAGTATAAAAAGAAAAACATGTCTGCTCCTCATGCAGGCATGTTTTTTTGGTTTAAACAAAAGCAGAAATAAGGTAAACTACAACAAGAACATAAATAAAGGATGAAAAAAATGAAACAATACAAAGAGTTATGCCGTCATGTATTACAGCACGGGGATGAAAAAGGTGACAGAACGGGAACAGGCACAATCAGCACGTTCGGTTACCAGATGAGATTTGATTTGCAGGAAGGATTTCCACTTTTAACAACAAAGAAATTGCACCTGAAATCAATTATTCATGAGTTACTGTGGTTTTTAAAAGGTGATACAAATGTCAAATATCTTCAGGAAAATGGTGTCCGTATTTGGAACGAATGGGCAGATGAAAATGGCGAACTGGGCCGTGTGTACGGGGCGCAGTGGCGATCTTGGGCTAGTGGGGATGGTGAGACTGTAGATCAGATCACAAAGCTGATCCATGATATCGAGCATAATCCGAATTCAAGAAGACTGATCGTCAGCGCTTGGAACCCGGGTGAAATTGATCAAATGGCGCTGCCGCCATGCCATTGTCTGTTTCAATTTTACGTATCAAATGGGAAGCTTTCCTGCCAGCTCTATCAAAGATCGGCAGATATCTTTTTAGGCGTCCCATTTAATATTGCTTCATATGCTCTTCTTACGATGATGATTGCCAAAGTCACAAATCTTGAGCCAGGAGAGTTTGTTCATACGCTAGGAGATGCACATATTTATCAGAATCATCTTCCGCAGGTGAACATGCAGCTAGAGCGCGAGGAACGCACGCTTCCGCAGCTTCGCATCGCAAGAGATGTGAAGAGCATTTTCGACTTCACGTTCGATGATTTTGTACTTGAGAACTATGATCCGCATCCGCATATCAAAGGAGAAGTCAGTGTATGATTTCGATGATTGTGGCGACAGGAAAAGACAGAGTCATTGGTCAAGATAATCAAATGCCCTGGCATTTACCAGCTGATTTAGCGTATTTTAAGAAGGTCACAGGCGGCCATACGATTGTCATGGGCAGAAAAACGTTTGAATCCATTGGACGAGCGCTACCTAACCGCCGTAATATCGTGCTCACAACAAGTTCTTCTTTTGAAGCAGAAGGATGTGAGGTTGTCCATTCCATTGCTGATATTTTGGCAATTGGAAAAAGCGAGACAGAGTTATTTATCATCGGCGGGTCTAAGCTGTATGAAGAAATGATGCCATATGCGGATCGTCTATATATTACGCATATTCATCATGCGTTTGAAGGAGACCGCTACTTTCCTGATTACGATGAAAACGAATGGACGGTTGTATCACGCGAAAAAGGCCATCGTGACGAAAAGAACCCCTACAATTATGAATTTGTCGTTTATGACAAAAAAGGATAAATGAGTAGGAGGAGTACGGTTGTTTCGTTATTGGTTTTTAACGATTTATGTTGTTGTATCCCTTTTTAAAAGTATGAGGCATTTGCATGCCCATGAATTAACTGATCCGCGCATTTCCTATACGAAACGAATGCATCTCATTCATGAGCATGCAAAAAGGTTTGCCAGGGGCTGTATTGATCAGTCAGGATCAGTCATGACCATTCACCAGCAAAAGAAGCTGCCGGATGGACCCGTTATTTATTTCACACAGGCACTGAATCCAGCCACAACGGCATTATTGATTGGTCACCTTGAGAAACCATTTGCTTTCATGGCAAAGCCGAATCTTTTTCGATATCCTATTTTAAAACAATGGCTGAAGAAGATGGCGGTTATTCATCAGAATCAATCTGATGATGCCTTATTAGAAGAAGCAAAGGAAAAAATCTTATCTGGGCAGAGTGTATTGCTTTCAGAAGCACAGCGTCACATAGCAGAGGCACTTGGTGAAGATTGTGATTGTCCGCTTGTACCGATTGAAACAAGTGGAACGGATCGTCTATTAACTGGGAAAGTCGTGAAAAGACTGCACCCTGTGAATGTTGATATTCATATTAAAGCACCTGTCATGATGAGCGATTACGCCCAAAAGCGCGCATAGAAAAACCAGCATCCACTTTCGGATGCTGGTTTTTTTCATGCAGCAGGAATGTTCACACAGTAGAAAAGAATACAGAAGAACATGGATGCACTGCCGCCTAGAACAAAGCTGTGCCAAATCGCATGATGATAGGGGATCTTCCGCCAAATATAAAAGATGGTTCCGGCTGAATACAATAGACCGCCTAACAGTAAGAGGCCAAACCCTGGGCCTGTTAACCCAATGTAAAGTGGTTTGATGGCAATGATAATCATCCAGCCCATTAATAAATAAACAAGGGTGGACACAATGATAAACCGTTTGACGAAAAAGATTTTAAAGACAATTCCGCCAGCAGCAAGAGCCCATACAATCGCAAGAAGCGTATAGCCGAGTGCGCCTTTTAATGGTCCTAGTAAAAAAGGCGTGTAGGTACCAGCAATCAATACATAAATAGCCGAGTGATCGAGGATTTCAAATACATCTTTTGTTTTTTTGTGCCGAATGCTATGAAGCAAGGTCGAGCTTAAATAGAGCAGCAGCATAGATGCGCCAAATATTGAAAAGCTTACGATCTCTGTGACAGTGCCGTATTGAACAGCGAATAACACAAGAAAAACAATGGCTGGTATGGATAAAATAACGCCTATGCCATGTGTAATGGCGTTTGCAATTTCTTCTTTTACAGTAAACAATGGATGTCCTCCTTTTATTGAACCGGTATATAACCATCAAGTGACTTCAGGAATGAAAGACCTTCAAGAGTAATCTTCGTGCCGGCCCTGCCCTTTCCTTTCGTCACGTATGCTTTTTTCTCAAGGTCATCTAATCGGCTTCTTACCTGCTGAGGGGTCAGCGGGATGTCGCCTTGCTTGCTTAATTCAGACAAGATGCGTCTGCTGGCTGCTTCACCTTTCTCATTGAGAGATTTAATGGCTTCCAGTAGGAAAACAAACTCTTGTTTTTCCATTAAAGTGAGCTGATGTTCTTCTTTTTTTCCTTTTACCTCCGGCGAAAGAGGGGTTAATACAAAAGGCGGCAGGTGATGTAAAAATACCGTTTGCCCTTCGAGAATGACTGCAGCATAATGAACGATATTTTTGAGTTCCTGCACGTTTCCTTCAAACGGATACTCCTGCAAGGTTTCCCAAACACTTGGATCAATATCAGGCGCCATGCTCAGCTCCTGAAAGAAAGCAGTTGTTAACACAGGAATATCTGTTTTTCGATCTGCTAATGACGGTAAAGGTAAATGGAAAACGTTTAAGCGATAAAACAGCTCAGGTAAAAAGGTAGATGAAACCCTCAATGCCTCTATTGATAAAGACGAAGTGGCAATGATTTTTGTTGCAGGAGAGCTTTCTAGAAAACGAATGACCTGATGCTGCATAGGAATACTTAATGCGGCAATTTCGTCTAAATAAAGAATTTGACGTTTTTTTTCAGTGAAGGCTTTTTGCAAGGTATCTTCATCTAGGATGGGACAATATAGATGTGTCAGTGAAGCGTTTGGAGCCGATGCATGAGCAATTTCATGGGCAAAGCGTGTTTTGCCTGTGCCAATTTCTCCTGTGATCAAGACCGGCTGCTCGTGTTTTGTGAATTGATTTGCCAGGTGAATGGCACGCTTCATTTCTTGGTGCTCTCCATATATAGACGTAAACGAATGTGTGGTCATCGGGTGATTCCTTTCTTTGTGGTTCTAATTGGTTCAATTGTAACACCCAATAAAACCAAATGTACAGAGAAACGAAAAAGTTTATGAAATTTATGCTTGATCTATGATCTATTGGTTTATTTTTTGAATATTCATGTTATAATGACAAATTAAATAAGGTTAAAGAGAAAGGATCTTGTACATGAAACCGTTGCTCAAAGAAAACACGCTAATTCAAGTGAAAGACATTTTAAAGGCCCATCAAAATTTGAAGGATGTAGTCATTCATACACCTCTTCAAAAAAATGAGCGACTTTCTGAACGATATGAATGTAATGTCTACTTAAAAAGAGAGGATCTTCAAGTAGTTCGTTCCTTTAAATTAAGAGGCGCTTTTAATAAAATGAGCCAGCTTCCAAAAGATAAACTAAAAAACGGCATTGTTTGTGCAAGTGCAGGAAATCACGCACAAGGTGTTGCCTATTCTTGTAAATATCTAGGTATCCACGGAAAAATCTTTATGCCTGCTACGACACCAAGGCAAAAAGTATCTCAAGTAGAGCTTTTCGGAAAAGAATATGTTGAAATTATCTTAACCGGAGATACGTTTGATGATTCATATCATGAAGCAGTGAAATGTGGAGATGAAGAAAAGCGTGAGTTTATCCATCCGTTTGATGATTTGGATGTGATGGCAGGACAAGGAACGACTGCTGTAGAAATATTAAATGATATCGAAGTGGAGCCTCACTTTTTATTTGCAAGTGTTGGAGGTGGCGGTCTGTTATCTGGTGTTGGTACATATATCAAAAATATCGCCCCAGAAACTGAAATCATTGCCGTCGAACCGCTTGGCGCAGCTTCACTCCATGCTTCCCATGAAAAGGGCAAGGTTGTGACACTTGATTCCATTGATAAGTTTGTAGACGGAGCAGCGGTTCAGCGGATTGGCGAAAAGACGTTTACATCGCTACAATCTGTTGTCGATAAAATTAGTCTTGTACCTGAGGGGAAAGTATGTACAACCATTTTAGAGCTTTATAATCAATGTGCGATTGTAGCAGAGCCGGCAGGCGCACTTCCGATCGCAGCGCTGGATGCCCATCGCGAGGAGATTAAAGGGAAAAATGTTGTCTGTATTGTCAGTGGAGGAAATAATGACATTGGCAGAATGCAGGAAATCAAAGAACGGTCGATGATCTATGAAGGGCTACAACATTATTTCATTGTCAATTTTCCGCAAAGAGCAGGTGCGCTTCGGGAGTTTTTAGATGAAGTATTAGGGTCAAATGATGATATCTCCCGCTTTGAATATACGAAAAAGAATAACCGAAGCAAAGGACCGGCGCTTGTTGGCATCGAATTGAAAGAAAGAGATGACTATGCGGCGCTCATTGAACGGATGAATAAAAAAGGATTCCATTATGTTGAAGTGAATAAAGATCAAGATTTATTCCACCTATTTATTTAGGCGTAACAGAACATTGGAAAAGAGGATTGATCGTTTGTGCTGCTCAAAACAATATGTTTTAGACGGATGGATGGAGCTCAGATCAAGGTAACAGAAGTTCCTGTACTAAAGGGAGATGAGCCGTATCGTTTCATGCTCACCTTTAGACTTGAAGCTTTCTTGAAAAAAGTCTATGTATCTAAAGGAAAGAGAGCTGTGTACTCTTTCAGAGAGGATGTGAAACGTAACGTCAAGTGGAGCACATATGAGCAGATCTATCAGGAGCCTACACTGAAACACAATGCGTAAAAAAGGAATCTTTGTCAAAGGGAGTGAGCGGCTGTTTTAAAATGGCTGCTGCTCAGATTTGGCAAGGATTTTTTTCATGCAAACAAGCAAATGTGACAATTTCAAAAACGTTCTGACAGTTGTTTTCAAGTACGCACGAAATAAGGTAATATCATAAGTAAAGACTAAGACAGCAAGGATGAGACGATAGTGAAACAAATTAAAATTGTAACAGATTCTACTGTGGATCTTCCGCAAGAAAAAATCAATGATCTTTCAATTCACGTGATTCCGCTCAATATCTCCATTTCTGGGGTTGATTATATTGACCGAGTGAATATACAGCCAGATGAATTTATCGAAAAAATGGAGGCCGCTGAAGAATTGCCGAAAACGTCTCAACCTGCGATCGGTCAATTCGTCGAATTATATGAAAAACTAACGGCAGATGGAAGCGAAGTCATTAGTATCCATTTAACGGGCGGAATGAGTGGTACAGTTCAAACTGCTGAAAGCGCTTCGAAAATGGTAGACGGAAACATCACCGTGATTGATTCAAACTTTATTTCCTATGGATTAGGGTTTCAAGTCACCAAAGCAGCCGAACTTGCACAAAATGGTGCAAGCCGTGAAGATATTATCAAAGAAATGGATAAAATCCGTCTTGAAACAAAGCTATTTGTCACAATCGATACATTAGAAAATCTCGTGAAAGGTGGAAGAATTGGGAGAGGGAAGGCGCTGATCGGCTCACTTCTTCACATCAAACCAATTGCCAGCTTAACAGACGGGGTATATACGCCTGAAGCGAATGTGAGAAGCTATTCTGCTCTTGTCCGCTATTTAACCAAACAGTATGTACAGGCGGTGAAAGGAAAAACAGTTCAAGCCATTGGGATAGCGCATGCAGATGCATTAGAACTCGCTGAAAAGCTCAAATCAGCGCTGCTTGATCATACACCTGAAGCACTTGTTGACATCGCCTACACAACACCGATTATTTCGTGTCACACTGGAAAAGGCGCAATAGGCTTTACTTTTTATACCGATTGACTTGAAAAAGGGGATGGACGTACCGTGCTTAAAAAAAGGAGAGCCTTACTTGGTGCGCTTATGATCATAAGCGTGCTTCTTTTAGTCTCATGTTCAAATGGACAAATCAAAGATGCGTTAAATTATCAAATACAGCCGTTTGAATATGAAAATCAGGATGGGAAAAAGGTGTCATTAGATGATTTGAAGGGGAAAGTATGGGTGGCAGATTTTATTTTCACAAGCTGTGAAACGATCTGTCCGCCGATGACTGCACATATGACAGAGCTGCAAAAACGGTTAAAAGAAGAAAAATTGGATGCACATATCATTTCCTTTAGCGTGGACCCGGAGGTAGACTCACCGAAAAAGCTAAAAGAATTTGCAAAAGCATATCCTTTATCCTTTAAAAATTGGGATTTCCTCACTGGCTATTCACAGTCTGCGATCGAAAAATTCGCAATGAAAAGCTTTAAAACCATTGTGAAGAAACCCGAAGATGAAGACCAAGTGATCCATCAGTCATTGTTTTTCCTAGTTGATCAAGAAGGAAAAGTGATGAAAAATTATGATGGTGTACAAAACACGCCATATGATGACATCATCAAGGACATCAAAACGCTGATCCGAAGCTAGCATAAAGATGTTCAAATGAGCAAAAACATGATACACTTTTTTAATCAGAAAAAGGAGGGACATCATCGTTTGAAGGCTCGTTTGATTTTGATTGTGATGTCTCTAGCTTTTGTTCTTTCTGCATGTTCCGCACAAGAGGCTGGCATAAAGGATAAACTAGAAGACACACAAAACGTAAAAGAACATATTACGATCGCAGCGGTTGGAGATTCCTTAACAGAAGGAATCGGAGATCAACAAAAAAAAGGATATGCAGGCATAACCCGTGACAAGTTAGAAGCGGTGGACGGCGTGCAATCTGTCACATTAAAAAACTATGCCATTAAAGGCAGTAGAACGGTAGATTTATTAAAAAGATTAAAAGAAAAAAAGGTGCAAGACGGTCTGAAAGATGCTGACTATATTTTCTTTACGATCGGCGGCAATGACTTAATGCATGTCGTCCGTCAAAATGTGCTCAATTTGACGTTTGCTCCTTTTCAAAAAGAGCAGGGTCCTTTTGAGGAGCGCTTTAAAACCATTCTTGCTCAACTGAGAGAACATAATGACCACGCGAAGATCATGTATGTAAGCATGTATAATCCTTTTAAATTCAGTCTCACTGAGCTGAAAGACATTGATGAAGTCGTCAAAGACTGGAATGCCGTCGCCAAAAAAGAACTGAAAAAAGACGGCAATGCTGATATGGTCAATGTAGCAGATTTATTTGAGGAAGATTCTGATGAAAAATTACTGGCAGATGATGATTTCCACCCAAACCAAAAGGGATACTCTCTTATGGCAAATCGTTTATTCTCCAAAGTGAAAAAAGAAGGACTGCCGAAGGAATAGGGTGAACGTATGAAAAAGTGGAAAAGCTTATTTTTTATTTTACTTGCAATCAATCTATTGATTGTACTTGCCTGCGGTATTTTGATGTTGCTGCCAGGCGGTCAATCCGCTTCAACTAAAGAATTGAAAAGTGAGTATTCTTTTAATATATCTAGCTCAAAGGAATCACTCACCAGCTTTATCAATGATTACTTGAAAAATCAAGGGTCAAGTGATATGCCAGACTTTCATGTGGCGATCGATCAAGATGTGAAAGTAACAGGCGCCATAAAGGCTTTCTCTTCGACGATTGATGCTAACGTCTCATTTACGCCAACTGTCGAAGATAATGGTGATGTGCTTTTGAAAGTGGATGGCCTTTCAATTGGACAATTGAGCATTCCGATTAGTTTTGTACTAAGCTACATGGGTCAGTTCTATGAACTGCCAGAATTCGTTCATGTGAAACCGGATCAAAAAACGGTTGAAGTGCGCCTTTCAGAAATGCCACTGACGAATGATATGTATGTGAAAGCAAACAAAATTGATCTAGAGAACGATGAAATTGAGTTCTCATATTATCATCCAAAGCAATAGAAAGTAAGTCAGGAGTGAAATCATGAAGCGAGTCTATCAATATTTTAGTTTACTGTCGTTTTTATTTGCTGCATACTTTGGCATTACAGCTGCCACTGATTTAAGAGCAGAAAATATCGATCAGTTTTACTTAAATATTGCCTATTGTGCATTATTTCTAGGTATCATGATTCTTGCTTTTGATTTTCAAAAGCAAGAAAAAGCTGAAGATGTCTCGTAAAGAGCCTTTCCTCTATGGAAAAGGCTCTTTTTTATCTTTGCTGAGACAAGACCACCTTCGCCATAAGCTCTGGCTCTCCATTAGCAAATCCATGAAGCAGAATGAGGTATGCCCGGTTTGCTTGCAGATGAACTTTTGGGATATCAAGCAGTATGCTTTGAGTGCCGGCGGCTTTCAATTCAAAATGATATTTATTCGGGGAGAAATGATGAATGTGAGTGCTGTTTACATAGTGAAGCTCCTTTGCTAACACCCCTTGATCACGTTCATATATATCAATGGAAGGAAGGTCTGGAGAAAGGTGGACAAAGGTAAGAGCTGACAGGTCCTCGTGTTGAATCAGAGGGTCTTGCCGCTCTGTCAGCAGCGCAAAACCTGCATGTGCACCCGTGATACATAGGGTGTAAATCTCGTCACGTTTAATTATCATACGAGAATGAAGAACTCTTTGTTTTGTAGCTAGCTTGAACACTTCTATCTCATACATTCCCTCATCCCACTCCATATAGGCTGTTAACTGGCTGTAAGGCATTTTTTTCAAGACCTCATTCCGGTTCACATAAACAGCAAGCTCACTAAGATCTGGGGCAGCGTGAAAGAGCCGAATAAAGGCTTTGGATGAAACGCTGCTTTGAGGATGCTCGAAACCCGCAGCGAGTGAACGGTATAGATAGTCATGATAAAAGAGCTGCTGCATGTATCAATCCCTACTTTCTCATGCGATGGTGTTTTTTGTAGCGTATGCATGAAAAAGGTGATCTGTATAGGCAAACGAAGCATAGAAAAAAGCCTGACGTTTTCCGTCAGGCCCGCATGTTAAGAAGGAGAAGAATATTGATGATATTCAGCTAGCTTAATGAACGTTTTTTCATCCTCAATGAGACCACAAACACCGCACTGAACTTTTATTTGTGGACCTTGATAGCTCATGTGAAAAGGAGAAAGCTGCTCTCCATCGTATCTTTCGACAACTGCTCCGGTCGCAGGGTCAAGTTTCACAGGTTCTGAAAGCTGCTCAATCAGATTAAAGCGCGTTCTGTTCGTTTTACAGTTTGGACAAAGATAAGGGCTTGTCATGGTTTATTCCACCTCTTTTTATCTGTAGCATGTCCAGTGCGCTAAATTCTATGCTTAATCCTTTTGACTTTTATCCAGCTTTTTAAATAATTTGATCATTGTTTTCAGTTCTTCGTCATCGAATGACTCAAATCGCTCCATAAAGTATTCTGTTTTCTTTTTCTCAAAATGCTCAGTAATTTCCTTACCCTTATCGGTTAAGTGGATTTTGATGATGCGGCGATCCTCTTTAGAACGGATACGGGTGATCCAGCCCTTTTCTACGAGTGTGTCGGTCACAGCTGTGATATGGCTTGCTGACACCCCTAGAATGGACGCAAATTCCGTTACTTTTTTTGCACCTTGCTCACGAAGCAGATTTAAAATGAGAAATTCATTCCGAGATAATTCGTTTTCGAGCAGGCTGTTAATCTCATAACGGATCTGCTTAAATACGGTTCTCAGTAAAGTATCCATTTCATACATCATTTTTTTTCTTTGTTCCAATCATTAAACCCCCATTATATTTTAAAATACGACAAAATGCTTTTTGATCATTTAGATAGACAAGTCGTATCATTTTCATTATTTTTCATCATGTTATAATATGATGATACCATTTTTTAAATGAAGGGGGCACTAATATGTCTGAAAAACAAGAATTAGCCACATTTGCAGGAGGCTGTTTCTGGTGTATGGTTAAACCTTTTGATGAACAGCCGGGCATTATCAAAGTTGAATCAGGGTATACTGGCGGACATACAGTGAATCCGACCTATGAAGAAGTATGTACTAATACAACTGGACATAGAGAAGCGGTTCAAATTACGTTTGATCCAGACGTTTTCCCGTATGAAAAGCTATTAGAACTGTATTGGCAGCAAATTGACCCAACAGATGATGGCGGGCAGTTTGGTGATAGAGGAGAGTCCTACCGCACAGGTATTTATGTTCATCATGACGAGCAAAGAAAGCTTGCAGAGGCATCGAAAGAGAAGCTGAACGAAAGCGGTACTTTCCAAAAGCCAATTGTGACAGAAATATTAGATGCTGCTCCTTTTTATCCCGCAGAGGAGTATCATCAGCACTATTATAAAAAGAACAAAATGCACTATGAACGATATCATGTCGGTTCTGGCAGAGCGGGTTTTATTGAGTCCCATTGGAGTGATAAATCATGACAAACGATAAAGAAAAACGATTAAAAGAATTAAACCGAATGCAGTACGAAGTCACACAAAATAATGGCACTGAGCCGCCATTTCAAAATGAATTTTGGGATCATAAAGAAGAAGGTATTTATGTAGATATCATCTCAGGCAAGCCGCTTTTTTCTTCTTTAGATAAGTTTGATGCCCATTGCGGCTGGCCGAGTTTCACAAAGCCGCTTGAAGATGAAGAAGTAGCGGAGAAGGTGGATAAAAGCCATGGGATGGTGCGGACAGAGGTGCGCAGCAAGACAGCTGATTCTCATCTAGGTCATGTATTTCCTGATGGACCAGGACCAAATGGTCTTCGGTATTGTATTAACTCAGCCGCTTTGAAGTTTATTCCAAAAGATGATCTTGAAAAAGAAGGCTATGGGGATTTGAAACATCTCTTTGATTGATCTATTGAAAAATCGTCACATGGAAAGCATCTGCTTCCGTGTGACGATTTTTTATTTTTTATGATGCGTGTGATGTAATTGTTCAATGATGTGAAATAGCTTTTCTTTTGTAATGAGAGGCGCTTCATTAGATGTGTAATTGGTTAAGTCGACTTTTTGAAAGGCAGGATGCCGTTTTGGTCTTGGTAAAATGGCATAAAATTGTTCATGCTCAAATAGTGTATCTGCTTCGTGCGGAAATGTAAGCTCTTCGTGAAGCTTTTCTCCAGGTCTTTTCCCGACAACGAGAATTTCCGGAGATGCGACATTGATTTGAGCAGCATATTCATGAAACGCTTTTAAGAGATCAGCAAGCTGTAATGACTCCATCTTGAGAATGAACGTTTCGCCGCCTTTCATCATGATGGCTGCTTGAAGTGTGAGGGAGACAGCCTCTTCGATGGACATAAAAAAACGTGTCATATGAGGATCAGTTACGGTCAAAGGTTTTTCATTTAACAACTGCTGGAGCATGATGGGAATGACGGAACCTCTTGATCCAAGCACATTGCCAAAACGCACAGAGCAAAACATTGTTTTTTGGTTCGGAATACTTTCGTTTGCTTGGAAAAATAGTTTTTCTGAAATTAATTTTGTTGCACCCATGGCATTTGTCGGAGAAACAGCTTTGTCAGTGGAGATGTTGACAACATGACTGACTTCATGTTCAATCGCAGCCTCAATGACGTGCTGCCCGCCGATAATATTTGTTTGTACGGCTTCAAACGGATTGTCTTCACAAGTAGGTACTTGTTTTAAGGCGGCTGCATGAAAGATGATATCAACGCCTTTGACGAGCTGTCTCACGCGGCTTGCATCTCGCACATCCCCTAAAGCGAAGACAACTTCTGGGTGATCTGTATACTCATTTTTCATCATGTATTGTTTGCTGTCATCTTTGCTGAAGACGATAATCTTCTTTGGAAAGCATGCTGTTAATTTTTTCACAATTTGACGGCCGATTGAACCTGTACCGCCTGTGACTAATATCGTTTTGTCACGAAAAAAAGCCTTCAAATTCTTTTCTATCTTTTTGGACATATCTAATCCCCCAACTCTCATTTCTCTACTTTGCATCATATGTGAAAGAGTGGTATCCGTTTGAGGAAAAGAACCACTTTCTATATAAATTAGGTGAACACATTATAACCATCTGCTTGACGTCTTAATAGAATATGGAGAGATAAGAGAATAAGTAGAAAAACGAGAGACCTGAATACTTCATTACTGCGATCAGCTCAGGAGAAAATGAAGAGAGCTGCGCGCGAGGGGAGAAGGGGAATATATGTATAGGGGAAATCGTATTTTAGCCTTGATACCAGCTTTTAGAAGCAGGCGCGATCAGCATGATGAACATATCCGCATATTGGCGGAGCGGCCGCTCATCTATTGGACCATTCAGCCGTTACTACAAATGATTGAGTTAGACGAAATCATCGTCTCTACAGAGGATGTCAATACGCAAATCATTTCTTCTCACTACGGAGCCCGTGTGATTGAACTGCCAGACAGTCATGTAACAGAACAAACACCGTCACTCATAGCAGTGAAGCATGCGCTTGCTTATTTAGAGCGTGAAGGGAAGACCTTTGATATTGTTCTCTATTTGCATCCATCGTCTCCTTTAAGACAGCCGGAAGATATAGAGAAATGCTTGCAGCTTCTAGTAGAAGGAAGTTATGACTGCATGGCATCTTTTACAGAGGCGCTAGAAAACCCAAATGAGACATGGACATTGCATGAGAATAATGAAGCCACTTTATATAAGGACAATCATTACTTTTTCATGCCAAAGAAAGAGCAGCCATATACGTATGGTCGTTTAAATGGAGCAGTGTATGCTTTTCATGTTCCATATGCAAAGGAATGCATTCATTCCTTTTTAGAAGGATCTGTTGGAGCGTATATCATGGAACCCCAAAAATCACTTGTGGTGAAACAGGAAGAAGATCTTGAGAAAGCGGAGAAAGTTTTATTGGCTCGCAGAGATGCGGAGGATTAGGCATAAGAAAAATTTTAACGAGAAAAGCGCCCATTCATAGGGCGCTTTTTACGATCTCATAAAGTCTGTGTGGAAATGTCTCAAATGTATTCCAGGAAACGACTTGTTCGTAATTGTTTCGTGCGATTGCTTTTCTTTTCTCGGCATTTGATCCATAATATTCAACCTGCTTCAGCATATCGTCCTCATTTTTATAAAAAGCGAAGCTTGAAAAAGCTTGAGGCGGTTGTAGATCCGTCAATTGAAAACTTCCAGCTGCAGCGATATCAAACGCTCTGTTGTTCAGGCTTACATTTTGAATCATGGCTTTGTTTTTGTTATAGGCAAATTGTGCCGGTCTATGCGGATTAAGAACAATCGCTGATTGTTGATAGATGTCCGCCATTTGCTGAGGGCTTAGCCAATTGGTCAATAATGTGAGATCTCGATATTGTCTTCGTGACTTATTTAAATGACGATGCCATTCCTTACCTGCAACGAGAATCTGCCATTTTTTCTGTTGTAAAAGTGTATCAATGGCTTTCATACGGTTGGGGTAAGGGTAGCCAATGAGTGCGATGTCGTAGATGCACATCTTTTCAGCCGATTCGTTTCTTTGAAAAATACGTGTATTTGCCGGAATGGGAAAGTAGTGGGCGTGACCTATGCCCAATTCCTTGTAAAATGGCAAAGCTCCTTCATCAATCGTTAATATGAGCCGCGCATCACGCGTGCAAGCAGCTGACACATCTGTATAAAAAGGATCTTCTGTCATCCATAAAACGATCGGAATCTTTTCTTGTTTGAATTGATGAAGCACTTCACTCGGAACTTGATCACCGATCATCATCAAAACAAAATCCGGAGAAAATGTCCGGATTTTGTGCATGTGAGCGGGTAGAGATTCTCGGTCAATTTTTACACATGAAAAGGGAGAATCAATGAAGCTCTTTTCTACCCATTGATCAAACATGTGATAGATTCCGCCGTAGCCAGAGCTGATATAAAGAAGCTTCATGATGGCCCTCTCACATTAAGACGTGAACGTAACACTTTCAACTTTATCTACATCTAGTAAAGTCGTTGCAGAGCCTGTTGGTGTGACTGAGCTTTCTTGTGTAACAAAGACAACACCTGTTGACGCATCGAATGATACGAATTGAACTGGCCCGATTAAGTCTCCTGAATCAGTGACAATGCTAATGACGGTTCCTGGTGTAAGTCTTGCAAAAATCCATCTTGCTGGCTGCGATACATCGAGTGTTGTAGCAGAATCTGAAGGTGATGCCTCGGCTGCCACTTCACTTAGTAAATCATTCAATTTTTCTTCCATTTGAACCCCTCCTTCTTCAAGATTAACTGTTAATGCACGAGTAAGTGGTTTGAAAAACACTTTCAATAGTTCTTTTTTTAATTCGGCACGCTTGTCGCTCATTTTTTCCCCATCCTTTCTTCATCAATTCAAACTCACCCCTATGTATATGCCGTTCATTTTTTTTGGTATAAGCAGAACGCTGATTCCTTGCCCTTTTTATCATTTAATCACTTCACACATTTTAAAAAATGTTTTCAAATGTTGAGGCTAAATGAAGTAAATCTCATACTCTAGTAAAGATTAAATGCGAAGAGAGAGGGATTATGAATGGAATTTGAACAATTATTAAATGGTTGGAACGAAGAATTACTAGAAGCAGAAGGAGTACTTGAAGTCATCTTGATTTTACTTCTTCTTCGTCTATTAGAAGAAAGTGAGGAAGAGAGTGTGTCAGACATCAAAGAATTACTTCGTCCGTGGCTGGAGCTTGGGATTCCGCTGCCACGTGTTCATTTGGTCAATGGAGATGTCCTTCAAAACGTAGTTGTTGTGCAGCTCTTTGATACAGTAGCGGTCTTTAAAAACGCGACTAATCAGCTAAGAGTGAATGTTCCTTACGTGAGCATCGTCAGCTGGGGGGCTTTTTAATCTAATTAAAAAGGATAATGATCATGAAAGTATCGGTGATTTTAACAAGCTACAATAAACCTGATTTCATTGATCGTGTGCTAAAAAGTATGGTGGAACAAACGTATTCCAATTGGGAGCTTCTCATTATGGATGATGGCTCAGAACAAGGCACCATCCAAAAGATCCAGCCTTATTTAGATGATGAACGCATTCATCTGTATTCACGCTCGGTTCATCCTGCAAAACGGCTGTTAACCGTACGGTATGCGACGCTTATTAATGAAGCGTTAGCTCGTATAACAGGTGAGCTCATTTGTTATTTAACAGATGATAGCGTGTATCATCAAGATCGTTTGCAGAAAATGGTGGATGTTTTTCAGTCGAAGCCTCATATAGATATTGTGTATTCCTCGCAGCGGGTCGTGCATGTGAATAAGCAATTAGTCGAGACGATGAGTTTTGTGCGTGAAGCTGACCAAATATTGGAGCATGCGTCCTTTCAAGTGGATCATTGTTCGGTCATGCACAGAAGGCGTTTGCTTCCGCTAATTCATGAAAAATACGGACAATATTGGGCTGATGAGCCAAAACACTGGCATCATGCAGATTCCGTTTTTTGGATGAGGCTGAATCAATTTGCTGCGTTCTTTCCATTAAGAGATGTACTTGATACAACGTATAAAACGCCTCATTCCTTTCATCATTTATTTTCGAGTATGCCGTATGATCTCATTGACGGAACGGTGATTGAAAAGGAAGGGGATTACTACCAAATCGCAAACGGAAATCTTCATAGAATTGAAAGGTGCTGGGTGAATGAAAAAAACAGGCGTGCGATTCGAGTTCCGTCGTTATGTGCGATGAAATATGAGATAAAAGATATGCTGACAGTACCCAATTATACAGTTGTCACGGCAGATCATGGGAAAACGTTCTATTATATTGAAGATCAGAAAAAAAGGCAATTTGCTTCAAAGCGTGACGTGCAATATTTTCAGTTTCACCCTAACGAGATCTATACGATTTCAAATGAACGGCTTCAGATGTTTAAAGATGGAGGAATGATTCAAGTGTCTCCAGCATTTCATCCGCCAAACAGGCGGCTCTTTAAATGGAAACAAGATGTGTATTTACTGATGCATCATACCTTTTGCCGTATTGATCCTGAGGTTGTAAAGCGATTTGCTTTTTATCATCAGCCCATTAATTTATACCCTTCCCAATTTACGTTATTTCAAGAAGGGAAGCCGATCGTGCCGCTGTATATGGAATCGCTGCAAGAATTCGATATGTCTCTTTATCAAACATCAGGGCGAAAGCACTCCTCATAAGAGGAGTGCTTTTTTGATGCTATTGCCAAAAAAAGCAGGAAGTTGCAAGGAAAAAGCGAAACATGAAAGGACAGGAGAACGTGTGATGAAGATGATTAAGCCGCTGAAAACCCGGCAATGGATGCCGGTTTTCCGGCACTGAAAGTGAGGGGGAAAGAATGGGGAAGGTTGTCGAAAGAGCGGATTGGTTTGAATTAATTTTAGAAGCCATTGATGAAGCGATCCATGTTGTAGATGATCAAGGAATGACGATCTTTTACAATCATAATGCCGCTAAGTTTGACTGTTTACAAAAAGAAGAAGTGATTGGCAAGTACATCCTTGATGTGTATCCCTCTTTAACAGAAAAAACAAGTACGCTTATGCATGTTTTGAGAACAGGGAAGCCCATTTATCATTCGCTGCAAACCTATTTGAATAAAAACGGCGAAAGAATTGAGACCGTCAACACGACATTGCCTATTATTGAAGACAGCCAGTTAATAGGTGCGGTCGAAGTCGCAAAAGATGTATCGAAGCTGTCAGCCCTTTCAAATCGTTTAGATCAAAAAAAACGAATACATGATGCGGCTGGGGCAGAACAAATGCATGATTTTTCTTCATTTTTAACAAATGATCCGCTCTTAAAAGAAATGCTTGAAAAGGCAAAAAAAGCTGCTGCTTATCCGTCATCAGTTGTTGTCTACGGGGAAACAGGGACAGGGAAAGAAGTGCTCGTTCAAGCCATTGTTCATGAATCTGACCGAAAAAACCAAGTGTTCATTCCGCAAAACTGTGCAGCACTCCCAGAATCGCTACTTGAGAGCCTATTGTTCGGATCTGTAAAAGGGAGCTATACAGGCGCAATTGATCGTAAGGGGCTCTTTGAATTGGCTGATGGAGGCACGCTTTTTCTTGATGAACTGCAAGCGATGCCGCTCACGCTGCAGACGAAATTATTACGTGTGTTAGAGGATGGTGTGGTGCGCCGCATTGGGGATGCAAAAGCAATTCAAGTAGATGTCAGACTCATTACTGCACTCAATATGGACCCATTTGAAGCGGTGAAAAAGCAAATTTTAAGAGAAGACTTATTTTATAGACTGCATGTGTCATCTTTTCATATCCCGCCGCTTCGTGAGAGAAAACAAGACATCCCGCTGCTTTCCCGCCATTTCATTCAAACCTATCATCAGCAGTTTTCAAAAAACGTCAAACGCCTTTCTGAAGAAACAAAGCAAATGTTTATGGCTCACCACTGGCCAGGGAACGTTCGAGAATTAAAACATACCATTGAGCATGCCGTATTGATGATGCCAAAGGAAGTGGAAGACATCACACCTTCATACCTTCCTGCTCATTTACGTACGCAGAAGCTTGAGGAAGAAACAACCGATGCGTCCTTAAAAAGTCAGGTTTCTTCATTTGAACAAACACTTATTCAAGAAGCTTTAAACAAGCATCATGGCAATATTCAAAAAACCGCCGCCGCCTTAAAAATCCCTCGACAAACGCTGCAATATAAACTGAAGAAATTTGCAGATGCCGAAATATAGGCACCACCATCCATTGAATATCACGGGTAAAGCTCCTTTTATAAAGAATAGGGGCATTTTCCCATGTTGGCACATAACTTGCATAGTATAAGGTGAATGCTGATAGGGGGAATGGATATGAATCAAAAACTATATGAACCGGCGCGTCATTGGAAGGACATTGAGCTTTGGAAAGATGTACCTGAAGAAAAATGGAACGACTGGATTTGGCAGCTGACGCATACCGTGAAAACGCTTGAAGATTTAGAGAAAGTCGTAAACTTAACAGAAGAGGAAAGAGAAGGGGTGAAGATCTCCACCAAAACCATTCCACTCAACATTACACCCTACTATGCCTCATTGATGAATCCAGACGATCCAAGATGTCCAGTACGTATGCAATCTGTGCCAATAGCTGAGGAGCTTCATAAAACAAAATATGACCTAGAAGACCCTTTGCATGAAGATGAAGACTCACCTGTCCCAGGGTTAACGCATCGGTACCCAGATCGTGTGCTCTTTCTTGTAACAAATCAGTGCTCCATGTACTGCCGCTATTGTACGAGAAGACGTTTTTCCGGACAGATCGGTATGGGCGTGCCAAAAAAGCAGTTAGATGCTGCCATTGGATATATTAGAGAAACACCTGAGGTGCGGGATGTGTTAATTTCCGGCGGAGATGGACTCTTAATCAACGATCAAGTGCTTGAATACATTTTGAAAAACTTACGAGACATTCCGCATGTTGAGATCATTCGCATAGGGACCCGCGCGCCGGTCGTCTTTCCGCAGCGCATTACAGATGAGCTGTGCGAGATTTTGAAAAAATATCACCCGGTTTGGCTGAATACCCATTTCAATACAAGCATTGAAATTACGAAAGAAGCAAAAGAAGCGTGCGAACGTCTTGTAAATGCCGGCGTGCCTGTAGGTAATCAGGCCGTCATCCTCGCAGGAATTAACGACAGTGTGCCGATTATGAAGAAGCTGATGCACGATCTCGTGATGATACGGGTCAGACCTTATTATATTTATCAGTGTGATTTATCTGAAGGCATTGGCCACTTTAGAACACCAGTATCAAAAGGTCTTGAAATCATAGAGGGCTTAAGAGGGCATACGAGCGGCTATGCCGTGCCAAGCTTTGTTGTGGATGCACCAGGAGGCGGAGGAAAGATCGCCTTGCAGCCAAATTATTTATTATCGCAAAGCCCTGACAAGGTCGTCCTTCGTAACTTTGAAGGTGTTATCACCTCTTACCCTGAACCGGAGCATTACGTTGCAGGTCAGGCAGATGCGTATTTTAATGAAATTTATGAAGAGAAACAAGATCCGGCGATTGGTATTACCGCACTATTTCAGGATGAAGCGAAATCGTTTACGCCAGAGAATTTAAGCCGGATGAAACGAAGAGAAGCATATGAGACAAATCCTGAGCATGACACACTCAAAAACAAACGTGAAAAACGAGATGAATTAAAAGAGAAAAAATATCAAGCGCAGCTCAAAAAAGATCAAACTGTAAAGGAGGAGAAATAACCGTGCTGACATGTGACTGGTGTGAGGAAAATAAAGCAAACGCAGAGCAGACAACAGTCTATTGGGAACTGATTACTGGCACACAATCCATTGAAATCATCGAAACACCGTCCATTTCCTGCACGCACTGCGGTATGACATATCAAAAGGATGAGACGGTCAAAGAGATAGAAGATCAATTAATTTTAGTGGATCAGACAAAACTTCCAGAAAAAATTTCATACGAAGAATTAATGAGCATGGAGCGGCTATTAAAGCGAAATTACTTTGACTTTTCATCATAAGTTGTACCTCCGCCTATACAAGTCATCAAATTGCTGTATAATATAACAACAAAATAGAGTGTCGCGGAGGGAAAAACAGGTGAAGTCGTTTTACCATTATTTAATGAAGTACAGACATCCAAAACCGAAAGATGAAATCAGCCATTTTGCAAATGCTGCTTATGAGGATCACAGCTTCCCGAAAGCGTCCACTGATTATCATGAGCTGTGTGCCTATTTAGAATTAAACGGCGATTATTTAAGCTCAATGACAACATTTGACGAAGCGTTTGAGCAATATGATGTAGAAGTCAAAAAAAAATAACACACAACCGCTTTTTCCAGATGGGAGAAGCGGTTTTTTGATGAGAAATAAAATGGCGTTTTGCATGGTGTGGTTGCCCATGCAGAATTCCTTGCGCCGGCATACGATACGTTAAGACCAAAAGTCGGGCAAGGGGGAGACAGAATGAAGGCGAAAGCACCAAAATATCAAGTAGGGGATATTGTCGTCGTTGTCATGTACGGCACAGTCGGAACGATTACAAAAGTCCATCAAATTGACCAGCACTATTTGTATGAGGTCAATCATAATGAGGTGCTTTATTTTGAAACATCACTCCAGCTTTACGATGAGTACGACGGGGTGATTGTGGATACAGAAAAGCTGGACATTGAATATGAGTTCCTCATTGGCGATGTTGTATATGTAAAAGATTACGGAAAAGAGCTATTTAAAATTATTGGTCATCGGACTGAAATATGGCGATACCTTGATGACGGCTGGGAAGATGTCATTTACGAACTCACAAGGTTAAAGGATGGAGAGTGGCTGGAAACAGAAGAGGAAGACTTAACGCTTGTCCTGAGGAAATATGAAATGGACCAGTTTGTTCATCAGCTTCTTTTTGTGCATTATGTGGGTGAAACCTCTAAAGAAATGGAAGAAGATATGGTGCAAACGGCTCTATTACAATTAGAAGAGAAACAAGAAAGCGAAGCATCACTAGAATTTCTCGCTGTATCTATAGTGGATGAGCTTCTTGATATTTATAATGACTATAAAATTCTCTACGAATTTTTCGAAGATCCAGAATACAAAGATATGATGGATTTTATATTGGAAAGTTTACACGAGCATTTTGGTTAAAGAAAGACTTGTCCTAACACGAATAAAAAATAAGGTACACAGAAAAAAACAATCACATAAAACCATCCCCTCAAGATACGGCCCATCATCTGATCAAACGTTTCTCCATCTAATATGCTTAACCATTTCATTGCCTCAAACCCCTTTTCTTTTTGTTTACTGCATTTATATGTATGGAATGAGCCATTATGACAAACTGTAATAAAAAACAGGCGTC
Organism: Bacillus sp. SIMBA_005; assembly: GCF_046535585.1. Classification (NCBI taxonomy): domain Bacteria; kingdom Bacillati; phylum Bacillota; class Bacilli; order Caryophanales; family Bacillaceae; genus Bacillus; species Bacillus sp. SIMBA_005. The sequence continues at coordinate 121,018 of NZ_JAWRWI010000008.1, forward strand.
GTTCATACATCATAAAAAAGGAGGCGGAATGGAATGAAAGAAGCAGATTTGGTGATCGATACAGAGGAAATTGCGGAATTCTTCTACATGGAGCTGATCAAAAGAGGGTACATACCTGCTGAGCTGGAAACGTTTGAGCTGGCTGACATTACGTTTGAATATATGCTGAAAAAAACAATGATAGTTGAAGAAGAGGCGTGGTAGGCACTATACTTTGAAGAGATTCTAAAGAGAGGGAGGAGAATCTTTGGCGTGTATATCCTATTTCTTTTGATTTTATTTGGCGCCATTGCTGCGCTCATGGTATCTAGAGCGGCTCAAGCATTGGACAACCAGATCATCTTATGGTTTGAGAGCATCAGACTCCCTTTTTTAAATGATGTCATGCTGACTTTGACGGATTTTGGCATTAGTGCGCTGCTCGTGCCCATCATGCTCATTTTTAGTGTCGCTTTATTCATGTATAAGCGCTATTACTCTATCATGATGCTTTTTCTATTATACCTCACAGAAAAAACCATCAATCATGAACTAAAGGGGCTGTTTGCTAGAGAGCGTCCGGCCTTTGATCATCTTGTCAATGAAACGTATTACAGCTTTCCGAGCGGACATTCCATGAATGCAGCCACAATCTATCCGTTTATAGCTTATCTACTCGTTGAAATGATTCCATGGCTGAAAAAAAGACAAAAAATCGTCTACTTGATCACAGGGGTCTGTGTTCTTATGATTGGAATCAGCAGAATGTATATCGGCGTTCATTTTTTGACAGATGTTGCGGGCGGTTTTGCGATAGGACTTGCTTTATTTCTCATTTGTAAAAAGATTGACGAAAAGTTGTCTGTCATTCGACAAAAATAGAAGAAGGAAATTGACAGATCCCAGCCAATTTTATATAAAAGGGGAGGGGATTTGAATGCAATTGACGTTGAGATTTTTTCAAAAAAAACCTTCAGCATTTCACTTAACCATTTATCAGACACCTGAATATGGCGCTGCAAGCGGGCATCAACCTGTGTACCGAACAAAGATTGGCGGCAGAACACACCTGGATGTTCTGGAAAAAGCATTCTCGACATTTAATGTACATGATACAGTCCCTAGTGATTACAATGCACGCTTTATGACAACAGGCGATATTGTTGTGATTGATGATAAGAAAAAAGGAAAGTGCTATTATCAGCTTTTTCCGGCAGGATGGAAACGCAGTAAGCGGCTGATGACAATGAGTTAAATAGATGATAGACGATGCCAGCTTGAGCTTCAGCTGGTATTTTCTTTTTTGGACTCAATCGTTTATACTAAATAGGACAAATCACATAGTAAACGTAAGTGGAGGCTAAAAAAATGAGTGTACATATTGGAGCAGAAAAAGGACAAATTGCAGAAACGGTATTGCTGCCAGGCGATCCGCTTCGTGCGAAATATATTGCAGATACATATTTAGAAGATGTCGAATGCTATAACGAAGTGCGCGGAATGTATGGTTATACGGGAACCTACAAAGGAAAGCGCGTTTCTGTACAAGGTACCGGAATGGGCGTACCTTCTATTTCGATTTATGTGAATGAACTCATTCAAAGCTATGATGTTCAAAACTTAATCCGCGTCGGATCTTGTGGGGCTATTAAAAGGGATGTCAACGTACGTGATGTCATTTTAGCTCAAACATCTTCAACAGATTCACAAATGAATCGTGTGGCGTTTGGACCGATTGATTACGCACCTTGCGCTGATTTTGGACTGCTTAAGAAAGCCTATGACACAGCAGAAGCAAAAAATGTTGCTGTACGTGTCGGAAATGTATTTACAGCAGACCAATTTTACAATGAAAAACCACTTGAGCTCATGGCTCAATACGGAATTCTAGCAATTGAAATGGAGACAACAGCTCTATATTCGCTTGCAGCAAAATTTGATCGTAAAGCGTTATCCATTCTGACAGTGAGTGATCATGTTCTCACAGGAGAAGAAACAACGGCTGAAGAGCGTCAAACGACATTTGACGAAATGATCTTAATTGCACTAGACTCCGTTTTATAATAGTATAAAGGGTGTGCTACGATGTAGCGCATCTTTATTTTTTTAGAAGAGCAAAAGGAAGGTATGTCATGAAGAAAAGCTATAAAATACTCTCAATCGCATCGATTCTTGGTTTGACAGCCGCACTATCGGGCTGCCAGTTGCTGGATCAAAAGAGCGGTACATCTGAATCGAACAAAACAAACGAACAAAAGAGCGCAGCAAATTCATCTACCCAGCAAAACTCAAACAATACAGCAGGTTCATCGGATCAAGAGCTGACGTTAAAGAGTGAATATTTCAATGACATCAAAGTGGTAAGCGGGCTGAAAACCATTCAAAATCCTGCAAACGTGCTAGCACTTGTCAACAAAGAATACGCATTACCAGGAACCTATAAACCTTCTGATCTCGTTGTACCAAAAGTAGAATTCTCTTTTTCAGAGGATATTGAAAAACGATATATTCGTAAAGAAGCAGCGGAAGCACTTGAAACATTATTCAAAGATGCGAAAAAGAAAAACTTTGAGCTGGCTGCCGTATCTGGCTATCGCTCCTATGACCGTCAAAAGGTCATTTTTGATAGTGAAGTCAAGTTAAAAGGCAAAGACAAAGCGCAAGAAGCAGTCGCTTTACCAGGCGAAAGTGAACATCAAACAGGTCTTGCAATGGACATTTCCTCAAAAAGTGCCGGCTTTGACATCTCTGAAAAGTTTGGTGAAACACCTGATGGCAAATGGGTGGCTAAAAACGCCTATAAATATGGTTTTATCATTCGTTATCCAAAAGGAAAAGAAGACATTACGAAATATGAATATGAGCCGTGGCATCTGCGCTATGTTGGAAAAGAAGCGGCAAAAGCGATGCATGATCACGATTTAACATTTGAAGAGTACATGAACAAAGTGAAGAAAATTTAATCAAAGTAAAAGGCCTCCCAGCTATTCGGGGGGCCTTCTTTATTCTTCTTTTAAAAAAAGAACAATCCTGCTAATGCGAAACCTGTAATGAAACCAAGCCCGATGCCATAAGCGGCACCCCAGCCGTAATACCCTCCGTAATAACCAAAGCCAAAGCCGCCGCGAGAACCGCCGACTGGACGAATATACACTTTGCGGTTTGTCACCCGCTCAATGCGTCCGACATGTACTCTGCCATTACGATCTGTGATTCTAGCGACTTTCCCCATATGCTGCTGACAAAGCTTTTGATAGCGCTCCATATTTTTCCTCCTTATGACAAACTCTTTTCACTCTTATCCTATGCGAGAGACCTCATAGAGTTTGGACAAAACATATAGGAGATTCGCTCATTTTATACCGTACATTCAAATAGAATGTGGCTTAGCTGCTTTCGGTGCGCTTGAATGAGATCGTAGTGTGTTTGCATCGTTTCGTAAAGAGAAGGCGGGATATATTCAGATAATTCCATTTCTGTCGGCTCCTCTTGTACCATGTGTTCATCAAATGAGAGAATGCGAACGTCATGAAATCCTGCTGCTTTTAACTGCTCCTTCCATTCTTCAAGTGAAAAGAGTGCGTGAAACCCGTAAAAATCTCGAACGTCGGCAAGCTCCTTCTGTGTAAGGGGTTCTTTTAATACTGCTTCATTTGCAATCATTTGACTTCCAGGGGCAAGCACGCGTTTGATCTCAGCAAGTGCCGCTGGAAGGTTGGTAAAGCTCAAAACAGATTCACTGATCAGAAGAGAGAACGCTTCATCTGGAAATGGCAGCTGTTCGATTGATGCTTGCAATGCGCGGATCGGCAGTTCTTCTCGCTCAAATCGCAGATTGGCCTTTTCAATCATTAAAGGGTGTGTATCAATCGCCTCCACCTGATAACCGATATTGCCTAAATATGCTGCCGTTTGTCCAGTCCCGCATCCCGCATCCAGTATGCGTGCATCCGGCGTCAATTTTATATGCTCAAGCATCGTTTTTGTTAACTCAATTCCACCAGGATGGGCACTAGATACGCCAAAATAGGCAAGCATTTCTACATAATCACTCATAAAATCCCTTCTTTCCTTATCAAGTTCCTCTTTAAAGATTATGCAATGTAAGGTCAAATGGCTTATCTTTTCAAAGAGAACTTCGATCCTTTGGTTGACGGATGATGCATCGTCCTTGATAATAATGAAAGGAGATAAAGGTGGTGTTTTTTTGAGAAAACAATTTAAGATCGTCATCGCTATTCTGGTGACAGCGGCACTGTCCTCAGCGATTACATTTGTGATCACAAAACAAGGGGCCGTCAATGTCTCAGGAGATGAGAAGTTTAGTAAACTCATGGCTGCGTATACGAAGGTAAAAGATGAGTATTACGAAAAAACGGATGATCAAAAACTAGTAGATGGTGCGATTCAAGGAATGATCGCATCACTTGATGATCCATACTCTACATATATGGATCAGGAGGAAGCCGAAGGATTTAACAACACCATTTCTTCATCATTTGAAGGAATTGGTGCACAAGTAGAAGAGAAGGATGGACAAATTTTAATTGTCGCACCGATTAAAGGCTCTCCTGCTGAAAAAGCCGGGTTGAAACCTCATGATCGTATTTTAAAGGTGGATGGAAAAAGCACAAAAGGCATGTCGGTCAATCAAGCAGTCTCTCTAATCAGAGGGAAAAAAGGAACGGATGTCAAGCTTCACCTTAACCGCCAAGGAGTGGGAAATGTTGATGTGACCATCACAAGAGACACCATTCCAGTTGAAACAGTGTATGCAAAACTCACAAAAGACAAAATAGGAGAAATCCAAATTACGTCCTTTGCTGAAACAACATCGAAAGAGTTAGATAAAGCCATTGATGACCTCGAGAAAAAAGGGGCAAAAGGGTTTGTCATCGACCTGAGAGATAATCCAGGCGGTATCATGACAGAAGCGATTGAAATGAGTAATGACTTTATCGATAAAGGGAAAGTCATCATGCAAGTTGAAGAAAAAGGGAAGAAAGAAGAGTACAAGGCTGAAAAAGAACGTAAAGTTCATCAGCCGGCAGTTGTCCTTGTAAATGGCGGTTCAGCCAGCGCTGCAGAAATCATGGCGGCGGCTCTGCACCAATCTTCAGGTATCAAAATTATTGGTGAAAAGACATTTGGTAAAGGAACTGTTCAAAATGCGCAAAGCTATAATGATGGTTCTAGTGTCAAGTTAACCATTGCCAAGTGGCTGACGCCGGATGGTTCATGGATTCACAAAAAAGGAATTGAACCACAGGTCAAAGCATCACTCCCAAGTTATGCAAAGCTGCCATACTTAAGCCCGAAAAAAACGTATCAGCTGAATGACAATGGAGATGAAGTCAAAGCGGCTCAAAAAATGTTCCAAGCGCTTGGCTACAAAGCAAAAGCAAATGGTGAGTACGATCAAGCCTTCCAGACGATCGTCAAAAGCTTCCAAACAGACAACGATCTGAAAGCAGACGGAATTCTGACGGGAGATACAACGACAGTACTGATGACAAAGATCCAAGATAAGCTAAAGAATAATGATACTCAAATGAAAAAAGCGATTGAAGTCTTGAAAAAAGAAATGAAATAAAGAAAGAGCAGTCCTCTTAGGGGGACTGCTCTTTTTATACTTACGCGTTGTTTACAATTGCTTCTGTTTTTTCTTGATCTTTTTCAAATAGATCATTCATGACAGAATTAGATGTGACCTTCTTCTGGAAGAATGGATTCAACATCAGGATGACCACAACGTTTGCTAGTAAACCAAGAAACCCTTCATAAAGACCGAACGTGACTTGTGAGATATTGGCTGTAAAGGTGACGATAATGCCAACAACTAACCCCGCAATCGTTGCTTCTCTCGATTGTTTTTTCCAGAATAAGCTGATCGCAATGGCTGGGAAGATTTGAACCATTCCTGAAACACCAATAAGCTGAAGTGTCACAAGTGCTGTTGGGAAGAGCATTCCGAATAATAGAGCCAGTCCGATAACGATAAATACCATTGAACGAGTGATCATGGTCAACCGTTTAGGTGATACATTCGGATGAATTAAGTCACGATATAAATTATTGGCAAATAAATTCGATGCACCAATGGCCATGATTGAGCATGGAATGAGGGAAGCCAGTGCAATCGTTGAGTAAGCAAGACCTTGCATCACGCCGCCATATGACGTTTGAATTAAATGAAGAAGTGCAAATCTTGGATTCGTATCTTCTGGTAAGACTAAAAAGGCAATAAATCCAAGGAAGATGACCAAAATCAATACGATGTTATAAAGAGGCAAAAACATGCTGTTTTTACGGATAGCATCTGCACTTTTGGCTGTGAAAACCCCTGTTGCCGCATGTGCCCACATAAACAAAGCAAGGGCAGAAACGCCTGAAGCGGTAATGAACCATAAAATGCCTTTAGGACCCCCGTCAGGAATTGTCAGAAGCTGTGGCGCTTCCTTCGCTAACGTATTCATCATCGGGGTCCAGCCGTTAAAATGAATGATTGGCAGTGAAACCACCATAAACAGCATGATGACCCAAACGAGAATATCCTTAATAATGGCTGTATAGGTAGGACCTTTAATCCCGCTGAAAAATGTATAAAGTGCAACTAAAATAAATGAAATAATAACAACTGCATTCACATTAATATAACTAGTTCCAGCGACAGTTAACGTATCTTGAATCCCGCTTAGTTGAAGACAAATATACGGAATGAGCATAAGTACTCCAATAATCGCAATGAGACTGGATAACAGCTTGCTGTCAAAGCGCTCACGTGCATAATCAGCGAGCGTTGTGAGATTGTGATTTTTCGCAACCGTCCATAGCTTTGGTAAGAAGAAATAAGCAATAAAATACGCTAGAACTGAATAGGGGATAGCGAAAAAAGCGACACTTCCAGCTGTATAGGCTGTACTAGTGAGTCCTAAAAAGGTATAAGCTGTGTATAAATCTGCACCAACAAGGAACCAAACGAGCAGCCCGCCAAATTTCCTCCCGCCAACAGACCATTCCTCTACTGACTGTCTGGATGATTTATCACGGCCAGCGGCAAATCCAATGACCACGACGATGAAAATGATACTTGCTGTAATCAATAAAGCTGTCAAATTTCCTTGCATTAGTCAGTTCCTCCATTTGAATGTTGCATCCGATAAATGATAAATGTACAGACTGGTGTGAGAACAATCCATAGTAAGAGCCAGAAGTGGAAAAAAGGCAGGCCGATCACAAATGGATGAATACGATTCGCAAAGGGCAGCAGTGCGAGCTGTCCGATGAATGGAATCGCTATAAGTAGTGCCAGTATCAATTTTTTATTCATGATTCCCTCCTGAATTTTTTGTAATTTCATAATAATAGCAGTTGTCAGATTAGATCACAAGACCATTTTCAGAAAAAACAATCATTTTGCAGAATATCATCCTAATATAACGCTTTCATTCTTAAAAAGGAGAAAAAGTGTAGATGAAAAGGGGGGAAGTGAAAAGAAAATATGTAGAAATAATATTTAAACCAAATAAAAAAAGCCTCAGCATGAAAGCTGAGGCCTTGCCATTTTTTAAAGAAAATCAGATACTTCTTCGATGTCGAAGCGGTTGCTTTTATGAGCTTCTTTCGCTGCTTTACCAACTGAAATCAGCATAACTGGCTCATAACGGCCGCTTACATTGAATTCTTTGATAAAGGCTTCTTTACTGAAACCACCCATTGCACATGTATCATAGCCCATTGCTTTTGCAGCAATCATTAATTGCATAGCAGCTAATGAAGCATTTGAATACGCAGCTTCACGTGCATACTGCTCGCTTTGGTATGCGCCATTGATTTGAGTCATCAATGTTTCTTTGATGTCTTCAGTAATGAACCCTTGTTCTGCCAGCTCACCATAGATTTTTTCTCCATTTTGATTGGCTTCAAGATCACCTAGTACAGCAATAACAGCCGATGCTTGTGAGATTTGCTTTTGGTTATAAGCGATTGGAAGTAACTTTGCTTTGGATTCAGCACTGTGGAAAACAGTAAAATGCCAATGCTGAAGGTTCCACGCAGATGGTGCTTTTGTTGTGATATCAAGTAGCTCAGTTAGCTCTTCTTTTGTCATTTCATGAGTCGTATCATACTCTTTTACTGAAGCTCTTTGTTTTAAAATGTCAATCGTTTTTTGATCAGTCGCCATATGGATATTTCCTCCCGTTTTTGCAAATAGTATGGTACAATAACTAAAAAAGTGAGAAACTTACTTATTGTAACTAGAGATATTTTAAATTGTATACCGTTAGTTTGTCAAACAATCATGAAAAGAAAGGCTGAAATTTATGGAATTTCAATTATGTCCACACATTCAGCAAGCTTTTTTACTGCTAGGCAAAAGGTGGAATGGTCTCATTATTCATGTATTGCTTGATGGTCCAAAGCGATTTAAAGACATGACGGACATTATCCCATCTATCAGTCAGAAAATGCTCGCAGAGCGTTTAAAAGAACTTGAGCAAGAAGGGATTATAAAGCGAACTGTACTTCCTGAGACGCCTGTTAAAGTCATTTATTGTTTAACTGAAAAAGGAAATGCGCTACATGATGTGTTTCATGAGGTATCTAGGTGGGCAGGGGAATATACAGAATCTCATGAAAAAAAGGAGCAAGCCTAGTTTCAGGTTTGCCCAAACGTTTTGACTCCTGATGAATATGCTGATCTTAGGCACATGACAAAGGAGGAGAAATGCATGTACCCTCATACTCCGTATTTCCGAGGCGGCGCCCCTGGCATTCCGCCATATGAATCCAGAGTCCCTTTGTTTTTTGGTTTTGGCGCTCCTTTAGTCGGCGGACTGCTTGGCGGATTTTTAGGAAGTGCGATTTTTAATTATCCCCGTCCATATTACCCGCCACCACCACCGCCTGTTCCACCACCTTATGGCGGAGGATATCCACCATACTATTAAGAAAAAAGAGTAAGCCTGCTTCTATATCAAAGCAGGCTTTTTATAATGGAATATCGATTTCAGAAATCCCCGGATCATCATGCTTTAAAAACATAATCTCCAAAATACCGTCCTGATACGAAGCCTTCGTTCCTTTTCTTTTGACAGCAGCAGGGAGGACGACTTTCTTCTGCGTGCCCTCCTCAGGAAAATGATCAATAAATAGCAGGTTGGCAGTATGTTTGATTTTTACTTTTTCTGTGTTCGGCCGAGCAAGCTCAATCTTAACGAACACGTGATCAGTTGTTTCAAACACTTCTATTTCGGGTTCTTTTTCTTTTTTGACATCTGTTTCTCTCGTTTTTTGATGTTGAGAGAGTGGGTCCTGAAAAGGGAACTGAGCAGGATAATTGGAGCCGAATACACTTTCCATCACTTGATTGACGTACTGCTCGACATCTTTAGGGTCTGAATTCTTTAAGGCTTCTTTTGAAAATTGCTTTTGAAAAGGGAATAATCGGTTCCAGTCAAACATGAAAATCATCCTTTCTAAATGCCCTGAATTAGTATATGCCCATTCACTTGAGTGCGTGCTATAATATACGATAGGTTTAGAAAGGAATGGTTAGATTGAACGAACAACAGCAATCAAAAGGTGTTCTCTACACGGCAGCATCTTTTACATTATGGGGATTATTCCCATTATATTGGAAGCTGATGGAACATATTTCGTCAGGCGAAATTTTAGCGCACAGAATTTTATGGTCATTTGTTTTTATGTGCGGTATTCTTTTGTATTTAAAACAAATTCGGCCAGCCATGCAGACCGTGAAGGGTCTCATGCTCGATGGTAAAGCATTTTTTTCATTACTATTATCTGCTATATTAATATCGGTTAACTGGTATGTGTACATTTGGGCAGTCAACCATCATCTTATGCTAGAAGCTAGTTTAGGGTATTATATTAATCCGCTTGTCTCTGTTTTACTAGGGATCATTTTCTTGAAAGAGCGGCTCAATAAAATACAAACCATTGCGATTCTAATTGCCGCCGCTGGGGTAATTCTTTCTACGATCCAGTACGGTTCATTTCCTGTCGTTGCAATATTACTTGCCTTTAGCTTCGGCTTTTATGGATTGATTAAAAAAAGAATGAGCTTCACGAGTGCCATTGGTTTGACAATTGAAACGCTGCTTCTCGCCCCGGCAGCTCTTGTGTATTTATTGTTCTTCTTAAAAGAACCTGTGGTGACAATGAATCCTAACAGCTTCGGATCGCTTGGTCTCTTATTCTTTGCAGGGGTCTTTACTGCGGTACCGCTTCTTTTATTCTCTGAAGGCGCAAAAAGAATCCCTCTTTATCAAGTGGGCATTTTACAGTACATAGCACCAACGATTACGCTGTTTTTGGGGTTGTTTGTGTATCACGAGCACTTAACTTCAGCTAAAATTGTGACGTTTCTTTGTATCTGGGTGGCGATTTTATTGTTTACGACCTCTCAATTACGCATGAAAAAAACAGCGAATTCTCATTAAGTCCTACGAGCAGTTTGCTTTTTTTTGAAGGCGGATCATGTCATAATAAGTTGTTACCAAAACTGTAGAGGTGATTACATGTCATCAGCCAATGAGCTTACAGCTGCTTATCAATCTTTATGGAAAAATCGTCAGCTTGATGTCGATGATATGTCTTCTTTACTCGGGGCAATCTGTGATGATTTAAGCGATGCGCGGACTCATCCGAGGGCGAGAAAATCACTTCATCAAAAATATGTGCTCGCTGTAGAAAGAATATTAGAAAGTGAGCTTGAGCATGATCATCAACTGCAGCTGATCAGCTTACATACAAAAAAGCTGCGCGAATTAATTCAAAATGAAGGAAGGAACCACTCATGAAACCAATTCAAACGGAAGATGTCACAGCACATCTTGAATCGTTTTTAAATCGTCCAGTCTTCGTTCATCTTGAAACGACTACTGGTTCTTATTCAGCTCATGTAAATGAACAAAATATGACGGTCGTTGCCTATATCCGCAATGCCAAAGTTGTCTATTCTCAGGCGAAAATAAAAGGACAAGGTCCATACCGTGTTGGAATGAAAACAGAAGATGGCTGGATTTACGCAGAAGGCTTAACCGATTATGAGTTTGATGACCAAGGCCGCCTGCTGTTAGCAGGGCACTTGCCAGACGGGAAACTAGCGATCTCATTACAAATTAGCGAAACACCATTTCAGGTGTAGAAGAAAGGGTGACGAGTCATGAACGAACATGTACTAGTGATGCTGCCTCACCCAGATGATGAATCGTTTGGGGTTGCAGGTCTCATTGCACAAAGCAGAAAACGCGGCATCCCAGTCACGTATGCATGCGGGACACTTGGGGAAATGGGTAGAAATATGGGCAGCCCAACATATGCCAATCGCGAAACACTTCCTGAGTTAAGAAAACAGGAATTAATCAATGCCTGCAAAGAAATGGATATCACAGACTTGCGTATGCTTGGACTGCGTGATAAAACTTTGGAATTTGAGGATGACGAGTATTTAGCTGATGTGATGGAAACCATCATTGATGAAGTCAAACCTACACTGATTGTCACGTTTTATCCTGGACATGGTGTACATCCTGATCATGATGCGACAGGGGAAGCGGTGATTCGTGCTCTTTACCGTAAGAAAAAAGAAGACCGTCCTGTCACATACTGCATGGCTATTACCAAAAATAGAGAAGAAGTGCTTGGAAATGCAGATATTACGATCGACATTACAGATGTAGCAGATATCAAATTAAATGCACTAAGAGCACATAGAACGCAAACAGAAGGCATGCTGAGAGAACTTGAACAGAAGCTGAAAAACAAAGAACCTGTTGTCCAAAAATGGTTCGATGAAGAAATTTTCTGGACATACCAATGGAATGACTAAATAAAAAAGCAGCTGACATCGATCAGCTGCTTTTTGTCTCGTATTTAGTGGTTGGGCGCTTTCTGAAGCAGTCGTTTTTCCATCAATCTGAGACGGATAAAGAGGACAATGGCACCAGCGGCAAGTCCTGCAATCAGACCAATCCAATAACCAAATGCTCCAAATGAGGTATAGGTGCCGATCAGATAGCCGGAAGGAAGGCCGATCACCCAGTATGAAACAAATGCGGCAATGAGTGTATAGTTGACATCTTTATAGCCGCGCAGCGCTCCTTGAATAGGTGCAGCAATGGCATCTGATAGTTGGAAAAAGATCGCATAAATCAAAAAGTGCTGTGTCATCTGTAAAACAGCCGATTCAGTTGTGTATAAACCAGCAATCTCTGGTCTAAATAATAAAATGAGTGCTGCCGTAAACAAGGAGAATAATATCGCCGTTCCAATTCCGATATAGCTATAGCTTTGAGCATCTTTATAACGCTTGGCACCGGCTTCAAACCCAACGACAATCGTTAAAGCCATTGAGATACTGAGCGGTAAAATATATAAGATAGAAGCAAAGTTCATCGCAGCCTGGTGACTTGCAATCGTCACAGTATCAAAGTGACCCATTAATAAGGTAACTGCTGCAAAGATACTCGTTTCAAAAAAGATCGCAAACCCGATAGGAAGACCGATTTTCAGTATTTGCCCCATACGGGAGATATTAAGTCGAGGCAGTTTTTGAAACAAACGAAATGAGGCAAATGGTTCTGCTTTTATGACAATACAAATACTCATGATAAAAATTGCCCAATACGTCATCGCAGAAGCAAGGCCAGCTCCCGCGCCGCCAAGCTTTGGAAAGCCAAAATTCCCAAAAATAAATACATAGTTTAACACAAAGTTAATCGGAAGTGCTGTTAACGTGATAAACATCGTCACTCGTGTTTTTCCTAATGCATCAATAAATGACCTGAGCACCGAATAACCAAATAGCGGAATGATACCAAAAGCAAGAAAACGTAAGAAATGCTGCGCAATATCCTCTACGGATTGCTCAAGTCCAAGTCCCCCTAATACGTAAGGGATGCTAATTGTCCCAATCGCAATCACACAAATACTTAAAAGAAAGGATAAATAAATCGCCTGAAAGACAGCCTTGGGAACATCTTTTTTATGCCCTGCGCCCATCAGCTGAGCGACAATTGGCGTAACGGCCATTAATATACCAGCAAGCCCTGTATAAACGGGTGTCCAAATACTTGAACCGATCGCCACACCCGCAAGGTCTTCTGCACTCACTTTTCCAGACATCACGGTGTCTAAAAACGTAATAAGTGAAAGACCCGCTTGAGTGATTAAAATCGGAATCAAAATGGTTAAAAATAGTGTCACCTTAGCTCGAATGCTATTTGTTTCTCTCATCATAAGTTCCTCTCTGAACAGAAATAACGAGAGGATTATATCATGCTATGTAAAAAAATCAATTCTCTGTCGGATTATTTTTCTTAGATGGCTTCGTTTTTTTAAACATTTGGGCATAAATAAAGGAAAGACTGACAACACCTAAAATGCTGCAAGCATATTGAATCACTTTCTGAATGGTCATATTAAGTCACCTCCATAACAATAGCATGCGCATCATTTGTTATTTTATGACAACGAAAAAGAGGAGGGAAAAGGTCAAATGATCAATCGTACGAATGAAGAAGTGCAATTTAAAGTGGGCATGAGAACACACTTGATGAAAATTATGAAGGATGCAAGTGACATTATTGATTCCCTTGATGAGATTGAGCAATGTCTACTTTGTGATCTCGAGTCATTACATGATGAGTTTAATGCAATGCATGCAGAGGCTTCCTCATTTTATTTACAATCGTATATGGAAGAATACACACCCGGATTTGCTCAATTTTCTTTAGCCATTGAGAACTTATCAAAACAAAAGCACGGGGCACTGATTGTGATTCAAAGGCGGGATGAGGTTGAGGATTTTATTCAAAGAGGGACAAATCTTCATGCGAAAATAAGTGCTTCATTAATCGAAAGCATTTTCTACCCAGGAAATCCACTTCATGATGGTGCGCTTTTAGTCAAAGAAAATACGCTCGTATCTGCGGCAAATGTGCTGCCGCTTACTTCAAAAAAAGTCAGTCCTTCTCTCGGGACAAGACACAGGGCTGCAATTGGACTCTCTGGCATGACCGATGCACTTGTTCTCGTCGTTTCAGAGGAAACAGGGAAAATGTCATTTGCGAAAGAAGGAGTCCTTTATCCGCTCACTGTAAAAGAACCTGAAATCAGAAAATAAAAAATCAATCGCTGCATTCTTCATTCGGAAGGATGCTTTTTTCATTCGAGGAGAAAAAACAGGCAATTAAGTAAAAAGTCATTTGATACAGAAAAATTTGTCATGTAGAATAGAACTATGAAACTAGCAGCGTGCTTGTTTTGACAAATTTCTAAACGTCAACTTAAAAATTCCTTAAAAAATGTTTATAAATACAGTAAACTGCCGATACAAACGATATGGCTTAGTTTTAGCATTTTGAGTTGACTGCTTTAGCCTATTTGTTATTGCCCAACGTCTACATGTCGAGTAATATAATAGAAATAAAGATAAAATAGTGCAAGAGAAGCAGAATCATTTAATGCGAAACTTAAAACTAGTACATAAGTCTTATTGGATGAAATCATGAAAGGCGGAGATTTATCTATGAAGAAAAAAGTAGTAACCGGCCTCACAGTTTCAGCGATCGCTGGCTCAGCTGTGTTTGCTGCACCGGCAGAAGCACAGACGATCAAGGTGAAAAGCGGTGACTCACTTTGGAAGATTGCCGAACAGTACAATACAAGTATTTCGGAGCTGCAATCTCTTAATCAACTAAAAACGACGATGATTTTTGCAGGACAAAGCTTGAAAATTCCTGCCGCAAAAAGCACAAAATCCAGTTCTTCAACAGGTTCAAAAGCAACAAAATCAAATGCTTCAACGACATCAAGCTACACTGTAAAGCTTGGAGATTCTTTATGGCTCATTGCAAACAATCATAAAATGTCAGTTGCAAGCTTAAAAAGTCTAAACAGCTTAAACAGTGACTTGATTCGTCCTGGACAAAAGCTAAAGGTATCTGGAAGCACGAAGACAAGCGGGAGCCAGTCATCAAACTCCTCTTCAAATTCCAGCTCGAACAATAAGACAACGAACTCAAATAGTTCATCTTCATCAAGTACATACAAGGTCAAATTAGGGGATTCTCTCTGGAAAATTGCGAATTCGCTCAATATGACGATTGGTGAAATCAAAACATTGAATGGGCTCAAATCTGATACGATTTATCCGAATCAAGTATTGAAAGTAAAAGGGACGGCTGCATCAAAACCAAGTCAGCCCCAAGCCCCTGCAAAACCAAGCAACCCGCCTTCTAACAGTAACCAGTCTTCAAGCGGGAAAGCGACATCTTATACCGTAAAATCAGGAGATTCTTTATGGAAGATTGCGAATCAATTTAAAGTGCAAGTTCAATCCATCCGTACAGCTAACAGCTTAAAAAGCGATGTGCTTAGAATTGGACAAGTTCTCAAAATTAATGGTGCAGCTTCAGGCTCAACTGGATCGAATGGTTCTACGTCCAACGGCTCGACAACTCCAGTGAACAATAACAAAAACGATGTGCCGATGAATGCAAAAATCACTACGATGATCCAAGAAGGCAAAAAACTGACAGGCATTCCTTACAGATGGGGCGGCAACACACCATCTGGATTTGACTGCAGCGGCTTTGTTTATTATCTCATTAACAAGGTTTCATCTGTATCGAGATTAAGCACAGCAGGCTACTGGAGTATGATGACACCAGTGAGCACACCTCAAGTTGGCGATTTTGTTTATTTCACAACGTACAAAGCGGGTCCATCTCATATGGGACTATATCTTGGCGGAGGAGATTTCCTTCATGCAAGTGACAGCGGTGTGGGGATCTCGAACTTGAGCAACCCATATTGGAAAAAAGCCTATTTAGGTGCAAAACGTTTCTTCTAAAAAAGCCGATTTTCGGCTTTTTTTGTTTGCCTATTGATCAGGTTGTCCATACTGATATCAAAAGGGGGCAATCATATGAAAAAGTCAGTGTGGTTGATCATGATGAGTCTGGTCTTTGTTGCAACAGCTTGTCATGCACCGCCGAAAAAAGAAACGACAGAAGAAACCATTGAAGTTGCAGCACCTAAACAAGCACTAGTTACCACGTCACTCATCAATGAAAACGGGCAAAAAATAGGGAGCATCGAAGTAAGAGAATCCTCAGAAAACGGGCTGGATTTACATGTGAAAGCGAAAAACCTGCCGCCAGGTCCTCATGGCTTCCATATTCACGAAACTGGAAGATGTGAAGCGCCAGATTTTGAAACGGCAGGGGCTCACTTTAATCCAACACACCGGGAGCATGGCTTTGACAACCCAAAGGGTCATCATGCTGGAGATATGCCTAATTTAGAAGTTGGGGCAGATGGACAGATTGATGTTGTCGTAAATGTACCAGATGTGACGTTAAAGGGAGGACCAACCCAATTAATTGATCAAAATGGGCGGAGCTTTATCATTCATGCAGAAGCAGATGATTACTTAAGCAACCCTTCTGGAAACTCAGGGAAACGCATCGCCTGCGGAGCAATCACAAAAGAAATGGTAAAATAACAGATGTCTAGCCTTTATGTATTGAGTGCATAAAGGTTTTTTTAGTATACTTGGTGAGGAAAATGATCGAAGAGAGGAATTAATCATACATGTTTAACGAACAATCACTCCCAGAAGAAATTCAAGCAATGATTGAAGCAAAAGCAAAAGGACTAGAAGAAGAATTCCGTCCGCTTATTGGAACAGGCGGCTATGAATCACAGGACACGTCTATCATACAAGATGCGATGATTGCACTAGCACTCGGCAAAAACGTTCTTTTAAAAGGGCCGACCGGTTCAGGTAAAACAAAACTAGCAGAAACTTTATCTGCTTTCTTTCAGCAGCCGATGCACAGTGTGAACTGCTCAGTTGATCTTGATGCAGAAAGCTTGATTGGCTATAAAACCATTCACAATGATGGTCAAGTTGCTTCTATTGAATTTATTGAAGGACCTGTAACGAAAGCAATGAAAAAAGGCCATCTTTTATATATTGATGAAATCAACATGGCGAAGCCAGAAACTCTGCCTATTTTAAACGGTGTACTCGACTACAGAAAAATGATGACAAATCCATTTACAGGCGAGGTCGTTCGAGCAGATGAAGGCTTTGGCGTGATTGCGGCCATCAATGAAGGCTATGTCGGTACAGTGCCTCTAAATGAAGCGTTAAAAAATCGTTTTGTTGTCATTGACGTTCCATATATCGGCGGCGGCATCTTAAAGGATGTACTGCAATCTCAATCTGTATTAAAGGATGAACGATTAATCGATCAATTCGTGCAGCTCTCATCAGACCTCATTACACAGGCGCACAACGGGCAGGTAAGTGAAGAAGCAGCATCCATTCGCGCACTCCTAGACACATGTGATCTTGCGCAATACATCCCGCCGCTTCGTGCAGTTGAACGAGGGATTGTTGAAAAGCTAGAAGATGACCGGGAAAAAGCAGCGGTAAGAAATATTGCCCAAACATTATTCGAGTGAGGTTCTGAGTTTTGAAATTCATCAAATTTAATGACAGCAGAATCGATTCATTTTTATTTATGGAATTAACGGATTTAGCCAAAACGTTAGCAAAAAGTGATGATGTCGAGCTTGAATACGGTGTGCAGTCCTACTATGATCCTTTTGAAAAGAAAATTTTCATCAGTCATTTTTGGGATGACCGCAAACAAGAAGACATGACAGCCGGACTGAAAAGTGATGTATTCCTCCGTGCAGTAGGAACCGTTTATAGTGATCTGACTGTCTTTCAGGAAATCATTCGCTATGCTCATACATTGTCCATTCCTGACCTATGTAAACAACTGTTCATGCTCTTTGAAGATATCCGGATTGAAGAGCGGATTAAACGTGACCGCCCAGGAACAAAAAAGGTATTTAAACGAAGAAGAGAACTTTACCGGCGTCATTTTAAGACGCAATTAACGATTAACCAAGAGCGGAGCATTTTAACCGATGCACTTTATTGTGCAATGTATGTGAAGCTGACAGCGGATTCGCCGTTGGAAGAAGTTCCGCCACTTCACGAGCGGATCAACCCGATGATTCCGTTTATTGAATCAAGTCTTGAGCGTGTATATGAAGCGCGTTCAACCGGAGATATCGCAGTCATCGTCAAAGAATTAATGGAAGGCTTTGATGAGCTTCTTGATAAAGATATGCTGAATACGTACTTTTTCTTCCCAGAATTGGACTATGAAAAAGCGGCAAAAGAACCGCTGTTTCATGACTTGAAAAGAAAACCTAAACTAAGTGAAGACATCAAAGTAGACAGGGAAAAAGAGGGCGATGAAGACATCCATCAAGAGTATATGGAAGTGTGGCATCGAGAAACAGAAGCGCCGTCAAAAAGCTTCCTTCAATTTGATTTAGAGCACGGAGGGAAAAGTGATCTCGGGAAGGATGCAGCAAGAGAAGGCGATGACGGAGATCAAGCACTTGGCACTGTCCAAGGCTCTGCCAAGCAGACTCACCGAAAAGATTATTCAAAGCTTGAAGCGCTGGAAGAGGCTGAAGGCGAAGAAAGCGGGGCGGATGCTCATGAGAATGGAAAAGAGAACAAATATGCATTTCCAGTCATGATTTCACCAGATCCTCCCGCGCCAGAACAAATCGACGTATACAAGCAGCACGCCAAGGAGATTGAGCCTTATCAGAAACGCTTAAAACAGATGATTCAAAAAACACTTGAACACAAAAAAACATGGCCAAAAACGGACCTTCATGCAGGACGTCTGAGTAAAAAGCTCATTCGTTATTTTACAGAGTCAAATCCGCGTCTTTTCTATAAAAAACAGGCACCTTCTTCGGAGATTGATGCTGTTTTCACTTTATTAGTGGATTGTTCTGCCAGCATGTTTGACAAGATGGATGAAACGAAAAAAGGCATTGTTCTATTTCATGAAGCCTTGAAGTCAGTTCAAGTCCCACATCAAATTGTGGGTTTTTGGGAAGATACAAACGATGCATCAGAAACAAGTCAGCCGAACTATTTCAACACAGTCGTGTCGTTCAAAGATTCTTTATTTGATGCAGGTCCTTCCATTATGTCTCTTGAACCAGAAGAGGATAACCGGGACGGCTATGCGATTCGCCAAATGACAAAAATGATATTAAAACGAAGAGAAGAGCAAAAGTTTCTCATTGTTTTTTCCGACGGAGAGCCAGCTGCATTCAGCTACGAACAAAATGGGATTGTCGATACACATGAAGCAGTTCTTGAGGCGAGGAAAAAAGGCATTGAGGTAATCAATGTGTTTTTATCCAATTCACCGATCGAAGAAGCACAGATGAAAACGATTCAAGATATGTATGGCAAGTTCAGCATTTTTGTACCAGATGTCGATACATTGCCAGATGTTTTATATCCGTTACTGAAGAAATTACTGCATAAAAGCATTGGGGCATAAGGTTTTGCCCCTTTCTTCAAAATATTTTTCGGAATGATTTAAATTTTTTGTTTTTCTGTGAATTTTTTATCTTTAATTGAACAAAGAATGTAGAAAGTAATCCGAAACAGTGGTAGAATATTATTGGAAGCGTTTTATTACATAAATTTGGTCATTGTGTTCTGGAAGTTATATCGAGATAGTGTTCAATCACTTGATGATCAAAGTTGGGGGTAGTGTTCAAAATGTTTCAAAATGATGTGAAACAACCGTTGAGTTGGGAAGAATTTCATGGTCCGAACCTCGGCTATGTGCTCGAGCTCTACGATCAGTATGTCCAGGATCCTACTAGTGTTGATGAAGATCTAAGAGGCATATTTGATGAACTTGGTGCACCACCGAGTGAAATGAAGGAGGAAATTGGGAAAAAAGAAAATAGCGTAGTTACTTCTGAACAAATCCAAAAGATAGCATCAGTCGTTAAACTGGCAGAAGACATCAGAACGTATGGCCATTTAAATGCTTCCGTCAATCCTCTTCGCAAAGAAAAGGAATTACAAGAGCTGTTTCCTTTAAAGGAGTACGGTTTAACAGAAGAAGACGTCAAGAATATACCAATATCTATTATTAGTCCTGACGCACCAAAACACATTTCAAACGGCATAGAAGCCATTAACCATTTGAGAAATACGTATAAGCGTACCATTTCATTTGAGTTTGATCACGTACATGATTTCGAAGAACGCAACTGGCTCTCAAAATCAATCGAGTCTGGTGAACTATTTAAGAAAAAACCAGCCGATAAACTAGTTTCTGTATTCAAGAGATTAACAGAAGTTGAGCAGTTCGAACAGTTTCTTCATAAAACATTTGTTGGGCAAAAGCGCTTCTCGATAGAAGGATTAGACGCACTTGTCCCAGTACTTGATGAAATTATTTCAGAGTCTGTTACACAAGGGACTTCAAATATTAACATTGGAATGGCACACAGAGGCCGTTTAAATGTATTAGCACATGTGTTAGGAAAACCATATGAGATTATTTTTTCGGAATTCCAGCATGCGCCAAATAAAGAGCTTGTTCCATCAGAAGGCTCTATTGGCATCAGCTACGGGTGGACAGGTGATGTAAAGTACCATCTTGGAGCAGATCGTCAAATTAAAGACGAAGATACAAAGAGTGCGAGAGTCACGCTTGCTAATAACCCAAGTCACCTGGAATTCATTGATCCAATCATTGAAGGAAGCACACGTGCCGCTCAGGAATTACGTACTCAAAAGGGCTATCCAGTACAAGACGTTGAAAAGGCTCTAGCCATCTTAATTCATGGTGATGCGGCATTTCCTGGAGAAGGAATTGTGGCAGAAACATTAAATTTAAGTCAACTTGTAGGCTATCAAGTGGGCGGAACAATCCATATCATTGCAAACAATATGATCGGATTTACGACGGAAAGTAATGAATCTCGCTCAACGAAATATGCAAGTGACCTTGCAAAAGGGTTTGAGATTCCAATTGTTCACGTCAATGCAGATGATCCAGAAGCATGTTTAGCGGCTGTTCAATTAGCTGTAGAATATCGCAAACGCTTTAAGAAGGATTTCTTAATTGATTTGATCGGTTACCGCAGATACGGTCATAACGAAATGGATGAGCCTTCTACGACTCAGCCGATGCTGTACGATGCCGTCAGAAAGCACAAAACGGTCAAGAATATCTTTGCAGATAAACTTGTCACAGAAGGTCTTCTAACGAAGGAGCAGCGTGAAGAAATCGAGCAGGCTGTAGCGACAAGAATAGAAGAAGCCTATCAAAAAGTGCCTTCAAAGAAAGAGCATACGATTCATGAAATTGAACTGCCAGAACCAGTATCAAATGGCTTCCCAGCAGTGGATACATCCGTAGAGTTTGATGTATTACGAAAGCTGAATGAAGAATTGATCAGCTGGCCGGACGATTTCCAAGTATTTGGTAAGCTTAAACGGATCCTTGAAAAACGTGCAAAAGTGTTTACAGATGACCGTAAAGTAGAATGGTCACTTGGAGAAGCACTTGCATTTGCATCTATATTAAAAGACGGTACGCCAATTCGGATGACCGGACAGGATTCAGAGCGCGGTACTTTTGCTCAAAGAAACCTTGTTCTTCACGACAGTCAAACTGGAAATGAATTTATTGCTCTTCATGAGCTGAGTGATGCAAACGCATCATTTACTGTTCATAATAGTCCACTGTCAGAGGGCTCAGTCATCGGGTTTGAATATGGTTATAATGTCTATTCTCCTGAAACGTTAGTCATTTGGGAGGCTCAATTTGGAGACTTCGCAAATGCGGCTCAAGTGTATTTCGATCAATTTATTTCAGCTGGACGCGCAAAATGGGGACAAAAATCAGGTCTAGTGATGCTCTTGCCTCATGGATATGAAGGACAAGGTCCTGAGCATTCAAGTGGAAGAACAGAGCGGTTCCTGCAATCAGCTGCTGAGAATAACTGGACAGTGGCGAACCTCACAAGTGCAGCGCAATACTTCCACATTCTTAGAAGACAGGCGAAAATGCTGCTTCGTGAAGAGATTCGTCCGCTTGTCATCATGACACCGAAGAGTCTGCTTCGTAACCCGAACACATTGTCTGAAGTCCAGGAATTAACGGATGGACAGTTCCAACCAGTTCTTGAACAACCAGGCCTTGTGCATGATCACGAAAAAGTATCGCGCCTCGTGCTATCTAGCGGGAAGGTATCAATCGATATTAGTGATCGCTTTACTCAAATGGAAGAGCCGAAAGATTGGCTTCACATTGCGAGAGTGGAACAGCTATATCCATTCCCAGCCAAAGATATTAAAGCGATATTATCAAAACTAACAAACTTAGAAGAAATCGTATGGGCACAAGAAGAGCCACAAAATATGGGGGCTTGGGGATATATTGAGCCATATTTACGTGAAATTGCGCCTGAAAAAGTAAAAGTACGTTACATCGGCCGAAGAAGACGTTCAAGTACGGCTGAGGGTGATCCAACTGTGCATAAAAAAGAACAAGAACGAATTGTATCTGATAGCTTGACTCGCAAAAACTAAGGGGGAAATGAAAAATGGCGGAAATTAAAGTACCTGAATTAGCGGAATCGATCTCGGAAGGAACGATAGCTCAATGGCTCAAGCAGCCGGGCGATTATGTGGAGCAGGGAGAATACCTGTTAGAACTTGAAACAGATAAAGTCAATGTCGAACTGACAGCCGAAGAATCTGGTGTACTCAAAGAAGTACTGAAAGATTCTGGTGACACTGTACAAGTTGGAGAAGTCATCGGAACAATTGCAGCGGGTGAAGCTGGCGGAAGCGAGTCCGCAGCTCCAGCACCTGAGCAAGAGTCTGCACCAGCTCCGAAAGATGAACCGGCAGCTGCTCAAAAAGAAGAAGCAGTGAAAGAAGAGCCGAAATCTGGTAATGGCAGAACCATCGCTTCTCCTGCAGCTAGAAAACTAGCGAGAGAGAAGGGACTAGACTTATCTGAAATTCCAACCGTAGATCCGCTGGGCAGGGTACGAAAGCAGGATGTCGCTTCCTATCAAAAGAATGAAGCACCTGCAAGTGCACCAAAAGCCGCGCCAAAAGCAAATGCTGCGGTGCAAAATGAACAACAAGGAAAGCCAGTTGAACGTGAGAGAATGTCGCGCCGCAGACAAACGATTGCTAAACGTTTAGTTGAGGTTCAGCAAACGGCTGCAATGCTGACGACATTTAATGAAGTAGATATGACGGCTGTGATGGACTTAAGAAAACGCCGTAAAGATGCCTTCCTTGAACAAAATGATGTAAAACTTGGCTTCATGTCTTTCTTCACAAAAGCCGTTGTAGCAGCACTGAAGAAATATCCGCTGCTTAACGCAGAAATTCAAGGTGATGAGCTTGTCTTGAAGAAATTCTATGACATCGGCATCGCTGTTGCTGCTAATGAAGGACTTGTCGTACCGGTTGTTCGTGATGCAGACAGATTGTCGTTTGCAGGGATTGAAAAGGAAATTGGTCATCTTGCGAAAAAAGCTAGAGATAACAAATTGTCTCTAAATGAGCTACAAGGTGGATCATTCACGATCACAAACGGCGGAACATTCGGTTCACTGCTTTCAACACCAATTTTAAACAGTCCTCAAGTTGGAATTTTAGGGATGCACAAAATTCAGCTTCGACCTGTGGCAATTGATGAAGAACGTTTTGAGAACCGCCCGATGATGTATTTAGCTCTTTCTTACGATCACCGGATTGTCGATGGTAAAGAAGCAGTTGGATTCCTTGTCACGATTAAAAACTTACTTGAAGATCCAGAGCAGCTATTGCTTGAAGGATAATCTTTCATTTGAAAAGCTAGCACCTTAATGGGTGCTAGCTTTTTTTCTTTTCATTTTCAGCATTTCCTCTTTTTGACCAATATGTCGCAAGCCAGGAACCGGATAAATTATGCCACACACTAAAAATGGCACTTGGTACGGCTGCAAGTGGAGAGAAGTGTGCTGTTGCTAAAGCTGCACCAAGTCCAGAGTTTTGCATGCCTACTTCAATCGAGATGGCTCTTCGAGAAGGAATATCCATTTTGAACCACTTTGCAATAAGGTAACCAAATAAAAGACCAAGTCCATTATGTAAGATCACAACGGCCAATATTAGCAGCCCAGATTGAAGAATCTGTTCTTTATTTGCACTGACAACCGCTGCAATGATCACTACGATTCCGGCGACAGACACAAGCGGTAATGCTTGAACTGCATAGGTTACTTGTTTTTTGAAAAATAATTTAACGATGACGCCTAAGATAATAGGGATCAACACAACTTGTACAATTGACAAAAATAGTGCTTCCGGCGATACAGGTAGCCATGATCTTGCAAAGAGTAAAATAAAGACAGGTGTTAAAAAGGGAGCAAGAAGGGTCGATATGGTGGTGACGGCTACAGATAATGCCGTATTTCCTTTCGCCAAAAAGGTCATAACGTTCGATGCTGTACCGCCTGGGCAACAGCCTACGAGAACAACTCCTACTGCGATTTCGGACGGGAGCCTTAGTCCGTACGCTAATAAAAAGGCGAGAAGCGGCATGAGTGTGTACTGCGTCAGTACCCCGATCAGAACATAAAGAGGTTTTCGAAACAGTTCTTTGAAGTCTTCAGCGGATAATGTCAGCCCCATCCCAAACATTATGATACCGAGTAAAAAAGGAATATAAGGTCCGATTTTTGAAAATTCCGCAGGAAAGGCAAATCCAAGAAACGCAAAGACAAGAACCCAAATCGCAAAGGTCCTACCTGCAAAGTGACTAATAGATAAAAGAATCTTCATATATTGCTTCAACTCTCTTTCTTTACATATCTTTTCTATTTTAAATGAATTTTCTGAAAAAACAACCCCATTCTTATAGTGTTGATAATAATATTATGTAAACTATAAATACTCCATATAAGCAAATGCCTACATGGAGTAGCGTTTTAAAATGGGGTCCATTTCACTTGCTGAGCTTGCTTAAGTCGTGCTTCTGGCTCACGCCAGTCAACGACATTCCACCAGCGATCTACATATGTCGCTTTTTCATTCAGATATTGCAGATAGTAGGCGTGCTCCCATACGTCAAGAGCTAGAAGAGGGATCACATCCCATTGTGATAAAAATTGGTGGCGTTCTGCTTGTAAAATCTCTAATCGCTGAGATCTGGGCGCCCAAACAAGAATCGCCCAGCCAACACCTTCTACTTGTTTGGCTGCAGCAGAAAATTGGGATTTGAATGCATCATAGCTTTCAAATGATTGTTCAATAAGACGAAGCATTTGCCCAGTGGGCTTTCGTTTGCCTGAAGGGCTCATAGAAAACCAAAAAATGCAATGTAAATAGTGTCCCGCACCATTGAAGGCAAGCTCCCGTTCCCAATGCTTGATCATTTTAAAATCATTGGTTCTTCTCGCTCTTTTTAAGGCAAGCTCAGCTTGGTTCAGACCATCAACATATGATTGATGATGCTTCTGGTGATGCAAATACATAATCTCTTTTGAAATAAACGGTTCTAGTGCATCATAGCGGTAAGGGAGAGGGGGTAATTTGTGGCCGCCAGCTGCCACATCCCGAGTAGCATCTTGTGGGATGATATCTTCTGCAATACTCTCGGCTAATTCATACCACTCTCCTTCACTGGAATGTTCATCATTCATGATGAACGATAAATGTTCTGCTTTCTGGCGGAGGTTGTCATCTTGAATTGCATCTTGAATGGAGCTAAGCCATTCTTTAAGCTGCATGCGATATTCTTCCTTATTCATTTTTACGCCTCATTTCTTCTAAAAATGTGGAACAAGCCATCATTGGAAAGACATATGGATAGCTATGATAGGTGATGTAAAATTGCTTTGGAAGACCAATGCCTACTGGATAGTGTAAGGCTTCACTCGAGTGCTGATGTTGAATCAAAAATGAGATGGCTTTTAAAATTGCTTTGTCATCTGGCTGCTCGTATTGTAAAAGTGCCTCAGCGGCCCAAGCTGTTTGAACCACTGTTCCAAATGGAAGCGAGACGTATCTTTTAACCTCTGCACTTTTACACGATTCTCCGAAGCTGCCATCTTCTAATTGACTTGTTTTTAAAAATCGACATGCTTTTTGAACAGCAGGATGCGATGAGGGGATGCCAGCAGCCTTTAGACCTGTTAACGCAGCCCAAGTACCATAAATATAGCAAACGCCCCATCTGCCGAACCATGATCCGTTTTTCTCTTGATGATCAAGCAGCCATTTCACACAATGATCTTTTTGCCTTTGCATGAGTGGTGACTTGCTGCTATCTTCAAGAGCGATAAGATGAAGCACACGACCTGTAATATCAGGAGTAGAAGGGTCAATGGCCGCGTCCTCAGCAGATTCGAGCGGGAGATGACGAAGCAAGAAGTGATCTTGATTTTTTTCAAAAGCTGAGAAGCCGCCATCTCGGTTTTGCATGGAAAGAAGCCAATCAAATCCTCGTTTCCACTGAACGGGAGCGTAAGTTTGAGGAATGGCTTTTAACACAATCTGCGTATCATCACAATCTGGGTTATTTGTATTCAAATCTGAAAAACCAAAGCCTCCCGGAGCCGCATGCCGGTTATGGACCGCCCAATCTGCTTTCTTCATTTGCTGCTTGTTCAGTAAGTACGTAAAAGACTTTTTGATCACTGGATCACCTTGTGTTCTGCCTGCCCGCTGAGAAGCATAACTGACAAGGGCTGTATCCCAAACAGTGGATGTAGAATTCTCAGCATATTTCATGCCCCCGCAGTCAGTGACTAGCTGTTTCATCCCTTTGACTGCTTTTAAAATGAGATGATGTCCTGGAGAGTATCCAAGACTCATGAGTGCATAGACCATAAAAATACTGGCACTTAAATAGCTGTACAGCGTTCCATCTTTTTCAAGGCGGTCAAACATATACCTCTTCGCTGCCTCATACCCGAAAAAGTCGAACCGTCTGTCGAGTGATGTATACGACCGCATGTATGTTAGAAATTGGTGAGTGGAACGTTCTTCTTTTGCCATAAACCAGTCAAAAGGATTTTTAGACATGTTTGCATCAAGATGTGCTAAGCTTGGAAACGGTTCATGTGAGGTATATCGTTTGTTGAGTGCAATCATCATTGGGACAAAATGAATTCTTGCATATGCACTAAGATGATAGAAGTGAAGCGGGAAGTATGTAGGGATGAGTAAAAATGAAAGTGGTGCATAGAAGTATGGCCAAGGGTGCATGCCATTGACGGCAAGCATCCACTTTGTCATAAAATGAACGTCCTTCAGACCGCCATTTGATCGAATAAAATGTGCTGCTTTTTCCATATGCGGCTCATCTTGTTGATACCTGCCTGACACAAGCATCCCGCAGTAGCCTTGCACAGTCGCGGTTACATGTCCCGCCTGATCATGATACAAAGAAAAAGAACCATCCTCATTTTGCTTTTCGTGAATTGCTTCTGCTAATTGATGAACCAAAGCCTGATCCGAATCGCCGACAGCCTTTAAGAGCATAATCAAAAAAGCATTTGTCATCATTGGTCCTTCAAAGCAGAAGACAAAAGCGCCATCTTCTCGTTGTCTGTGCTGCAGTTGCATGTGCAATTCATCAATATATTCGTTTACTTTCATTTTGAAATCTTGCATATTCGGCCATGCTCCTTTCCTTTATTACTATATTCAGGAGCCTGCCTGTCACATGCAATCACAAAAAAGCCGATGACATGGTCACCGGCTTTAAAGGCGTCATTAGTCTTGGAGATTAATCCACACACTTTTGACCTCTGTATAGTTGTTAAGGGCGTATGATCCCATTTCTCTGCCAAGACCTGATTGCTTGTATCCTCCAAACGGGGAGGCAGCATCAAAAACGTTATAGCAGTTGACCCAAATCGTGCCTGCTTCAAGACGTGCAGCAATATCATGGGCATGTTTTAAGTTTTCTGTCCAAAGTCCTGCTGCTAATCCATAGTCAGACTGGTTGGCTCTTTCGACCACTTCTTCAATGGAATCGTAAGGAATTGCAGATAGGACAGGTCCAAAGATTTCTTCTTTTGCGATGGTCATGTCATCTTCTACATCTTTAAAAACAGTAGGGGAGACAAAATAACCAGCCTCATAAGGGCAATCGCCACCGACAACGGCTGTTGCACCTTCTGATTTACCTTTTTCAATATAGCCTAACACGCGCTCATGCTGTTCTTTACTGACAAGAGGTCCGATTTGCGTATCTTGATGAAGACCAGCTCCTTGTTTGAGGGATGTCGCATATTCAGCCATTTGATCGACAACCTCATCATATTGGCTCCGGTGAACAAAAACCCTAGAACCTGCACAGCATACCTGACCTTGGTTAAACATGACCCCATTTAAAGCACCTGGAATAGCTTTCTTTAAATCGGCATCTGGCAAAATAATGTTTGGTGATTTTCCGCCAAGTTCTAATGTGACCCTCTTAATGGATTTGGCTGCTTTCTCCATGATGAGTTTCCCAACACTTGTTGACCCCGTGAAGGCAAGCTTATTTACATCAGGGTGATCGGTTAAGGCGTTCCCAGCTGTTTCACCGAATCCAGGAACGATGTTAATCACACCTTCTGGGAAGCCGGCTTTATCTACTAATTCAGCTAAATAAAGCGCAGAGAGGGGTGTTTGTTCTGCTGGTTTTAACACGATGGTGCAGCCAGTCGCAAGTGCAGCACCCATTTTCCACATGGCCATAAGCAGCGGGAAGTTCCAAGGAATGATTTGTCCTACAACGCCAACAGGCTCATGACGGGTATAATTAAAATATCCTTGGCTGACAGGAATGGTTTGTCCGCTTATTTTGGTTGTCCAGCCCGCATAATAGCGCATATGCTCGATTGCGAGAGGGATGTCTGCATTGGTTGTTTCATTAATTGGCTTTCCGTTATCTAAAGTTTCGAGCTGAGCGAGCTCTTCTTGGTTTTCTTCCATTAAATCGGCAAGCTTAAACATGAGGCGGGCGCGTTCTGCGGCAGACATGGAGCGCCAAGGACCATGAAAGGCTTTTTTGGCTGCTTTTACTGCCTCATCAATGTCTTTTGCACCTGCTTCATATACATCAATAAGGGTTTCACCTGTGGCTGGGTTAGGAGTTGAAAAGGTTTTGTTATCGTGACTTGTGACAAACTGACCATTAATGTAGAGTTTTTTCGTCCCTTGGAGAAAAGATTCGAGTTTTGAACTAATTTGAAGTGTTGTAGAGCTCATAAATAAACAAACCTCCTTAAAGATATGGGTTGTTCTGCGAGTTCTAGGTGAAAAAGCGGATTTGAGTAAATGATCTAGTATACGCACATGGATGTAAACGTATACATTCATCATATTACACCACATGTTTGAAAGCAATCCATAACACTCATTGCATTTCATGAAAAATTGGCTACAATAAATATATAGATGAAAAAAGGAGTTTTTAAATCATGATCCATCAAAACTGGCAAACAGCTCAAACGTTAAAACAAGTAAAATGTATACATACGAATGCGAAAAAATATATGGTCGACCGTGCACTAACGGCTGGAAGCACATATGAAGTGAAAAATGAAACAGAAGAATTCCTGTTTGTCGTTGATAATACAGGTAAAGTAGGCGGGTATTATAAAGAGTATTTCGAAGCCATTTCTGCTGAATGATTTTGGTGATCATCACTCATACTAAGAAAAACAGTAAAGGGTGATGATGATGAAAAAGAAGCAAACAGATGAGCAGAATCAACAAAATGCTTGGCATGATAACGAAGATGCTGATATGGCAATTACGCTTGAGCAGATTTCCGATGTATATGCCGAGGGAACCATTGAAACACCAAAAGACGAATAGTCATTCTAAACAGTGATTTGAAAAAATCACTGTTTTTTTATTGGCCACAACTCAACCATTTTTCTCAAAAAGAACTGAAACTTTTTTCCTGCTTTAACAGTCTAAATAAGTAGAGGAAAGAGCATCGAATCAAAAAGAAAAAGTTAAATGAAATTTAATCTATTCGTAATGGAATAACGACCATTTATAGCGTATTCTATAAGTGAGAACAAAACGTATCCACAGAGCGTGTGGCCGTTTTTTCATAAAGGAATTTGATGGAGGAAGAGGGGGTTTACGTGGGTATTTTTTCTGTCAGTAAACAAAATGATAAGAAATTCGAATCCTTACTAATTGAAGGGGAGAGAATTGAAGCTGTTTACAGACTGCGTCACGACCAAATTTGTTTCACCAATAAACGACTGATCTTTGGCGATAACCGCGTATTTTCTAAGAAGAAAGTCAGGGTCTCCTTGCCGTATCGATCAATTGAAAGTTTTGCCATTCAAGAAGCTGGCGTGTTTGATCAGGACACAGGTATGCTGCTTGTCACAAGCTCAAAAGTATTTGAACTCGATTTTTCGAAAGAGACGGATTTGAGTGATGTGCAAGCCATTTTGACAAAACATCTTTGCTGATCAACCTTGCGATTACATAGATCACATGCACTTTTCTCATTCTTCGTATTTATTTTCATAGATCGCACATTTCCTGAACCCTTCCCCATATTTTCTGGGAAGGGCTTTTTTGTTTAGGTGTTTGAATGATAGCAAAAAAGGATAAAGATGAAACAGATACAGAAAGGAGAATGAACAATGAAAGTATTAGTTGCAGGAGCAAATGGACATACAGGTAGACTCGTTATTCGTTATTTAAAAGAAAAAGGACATGAGCCGCTTGCTCTCATTCGAGATGAAAAACAAGCGGATGCGCTAAAAGAACTTGGTGCAGCGCCTGTCATCGGTGATCTTGAACAGGATGTGACAGATGCTGTGAAACAAGCAGATGCTGTCATTTTTGCAGCTGGTTCAGGCTCAAAAACAGGTGCAGATAAGACGATTGCAGTGGATCAAGAAGGTGCAAAACGTCTTGTTGACACAGCAAAAAAAGAAAATATTCAGCATTTTGTGATGCTGAGTTCCTATAATGCCGATGATCCAAACCAGGGAAAAGGGCAAGGAAGTATGGAAATTTATTATGAGGCAAAAAGAAAAGCAGATGAACACTTAAAACAGTCTGGGCTTTCCTATACCATTGTCCGTCCAGGTGCCTTGCTGCATGAGGAAAAGACAGGAAAGATCGAAGCTGCAGAGCATATTCCAGATGATCAAAACATTGAGATTTCAAGAGAGGACGTAGCCGCTGTACTTGTGGAAAGCTTAACAGAATCCAATGTGAAAAATAAATCCTTTGACTTAATTAAAGGGGATAAGCCAGTAGAAGAAGCACTTCGCATCCTGTAAGAGAAGAAAGGCTGCTGCCAATCAGGCAGCGGCTTTTTTGATGTTTTCATTTCGTTAGCATCGGGAAGGTAATAAGAAAGGAGTGATTGACCGTGGGCTTAACGAAAGAACAAAAAGCTGATTTATACGAAAGATTGAATCAATTAAAGGAAGATGTAAAAGGGTCAAAAAAGAAAGAAGAATCTATGCTAAGTGAATCGAGCGAGATTTCAAATGGTGTTGGGAACCATATCGCTGATCATGGGAGCATCTATTTAGACCGCATGACCGAACAAACGCTGGACCAAGTTGATGGCCAGCTTGAAGCTGAAATTGATGCAGCACTGAAACGAATGGAAGACGGAACATATGGGATTTGTGAGAAAACAAGGAAAGACATTCCATATGAACGTTTAAAAGCAGTTCCCTATACACGTTATTCAATCGATGCGAAGAAAAACGAAGAAACCACTCAAGATCCAAACGAGTTTGATCGTAATTTCTCTGATCAAATGCGTGATTTAACAAATAGACAAACTATGGATCAGATGCATTCAGATACGTATGAACGATTAGAGGAAGAGCAGGATGTTGACATAGACGAAGAAAAATAGGATAATTAGTGAACTTTACATTTTTTCAGAATAATTTTTTCTTATATGTACAAGGACAAATCTCTTGTATACACGAGTCTTTCATAGAAAAAAGATCTCTTGAAATTTAATAAACTTTCGTGTAATATAGTTTAAAGGCTGCGATGCGCGTAATGTTAATTAAGTTTTAACCTTTAAGCTGTAATAGGGAGTTTTATATTGAAGCCGGAATGTCATGCCTCCTTAGAGAGGAAGACAGGAACGTTTCTGCAAACACCCACTTTGAGGAGTGGTGGTTTAAAACTTTCTTACTTAGATTACGGCATCCGCAGCTTTTCCTAGGATGATTCAAGCCATTTTCCATTTCGGAAAATGGCTTTTTATTTTGTGAAAAGACGAAATTAGACTGATCGCCTGTAGAGCCAAGAATCTGTGTTAAAATGGACAAAACAAATGACGGAGAGGGAATTGGATGTTAGAACAAGCAGAAGCACTCCTGAAACAATATTATGGCTTTGATGCCTTTAGAAAAGGACAGAAACAAGCCATTGAAGCAATTGTAAATAAACAAAAGGATACTGTCTGCATTATGCCGACAGGCGGAGGGAAGTCAGTTTGCTATCAGATTCCTGCACTAATGATGGAAGGTACAACGATCGTCGTATCTCCGCTTATTTCATTAATGAAGGATCAGGTTGATGCGTTAAATGAGATGGGCATACGTTCTTCCTTTTTAAACAGCACCCTGTCCGCAGCTGAAATGAATGAAAGGCTGAAAAAATGCGAAAATGGGGAATATGAACTGCTTTATATCACACCTGAACGCTTACAAAATGAACGTTTTTTTCAGCTGCTAGATCGGTTAACGATTCCTTTAATTGCGATTGATGAAGCGCACTGTATATCTGAGTGGGGACATGATTTTAGGCCAAGTTATCGCTTCATTCAAGAATGCTTGAACAAGCTGTCAAAAAGACCGGTGATTGTTGCATTAACAGCTACAGCGACGAAAAAGGTCCATCAAGATATATGTGAACAGCTTGGTATAAACGGAGAAGAAACCATCTTTACTGGGTTTGCTAGAGAAAATTTGTCCTTTCAAGTGATCAAAGGAGAAAACAGTGAACGTTTTATCACACAGTATATGAAGAAAAACAGTCTTGAGTCTGGCATTATATATACCGCCACTCGTAAAGAAGCGGATAATATTTATCATCGTCTAAAAAAACAAAAGATCAAAGCTGGCGTTTATCATGGGGGATTGGATGATCATACGAGAGAAGAGCAGCAAAACCTCTTTTTAAATGATGACATCCAGGTGATGGTCGCAACATCAGCATTTGGCATGGGAATCAATAAGTCGAATGTGCGTTTTGTGATCCATCATCAAATTCCTAGGGATATTGAAAGCTACTATCAAGAAGCTGGCCGTGCCGGCAGAGATGGGCTTGAAAGTGAATGCATCTTACTGTTTTCACCTCAAGGTGTAAGAGTGCAGCGCTTTCTCATTGAGCAGTCAATAGAAGATGAGACGCGCTACCAGCATGAGCTGCTTAAATTAAGGCAAATGGTGGATTACTGTCATACTGAGCAATGTTTGCAGCAATTTGTGATGGACTATTTTGATCAAACAGCTAGTTCGCCTTGCGGTAAATGCAGTAACTGCCTTGATGAAAGAGAGCGTGAAGAGGTCACAAGAGAAGCACAGATGGTGTTATCCTGTACAGTGAGAATGAATGAGCGATTCGGTAAAATGATGATCGCCCAAGTACTGGCAGGCTCTAAAAACAAAAAAGTGCTAGAGCTAGGTTTTGACCGTCTCCCTACATATGCTTTAATGAAACAACATTCGACTCAGCAAATCAGTGACTTCATTGAATTTTTAATTACAGAAGAGTATTTGCACATGTCTGAAGGTGCTTATCCAACACTCAAGGTGACCCATAAAGGGAAGAAAGTGCTAGTTGGACAAGAGGCAGTGTATAAAAAGCAGGCGATC
The DNA here is from genome assembly GCF_046535585.1 of Bacillus sp. SIMBA_005. NCBI lineage: Bacteria > Bacillati > Bacillota > Bacilli > Caryophanales > Bacillaceae > Bacillus > Bacillus sp. SIMBA_005. Next base: position 154,792 of record NZ_JAWRWI010000008.1, read on the forward strand.
AAAGCAGAAGCCATTCAAGAAAATGATGCATTATTTGAGCAATTGAGATCACTGAGAATGAAGCTAGCTAGAGAGCAAGGAGTCCCGCCGTTTGTTGTTTTTTCTGATCAAACATTGAAGGAAATGTCAGCGGTAGAGCCTCAAACAGATGAAGAATTACTCCAAATTAAGGGGATTGGCGCTCAAAAAAGAGAGAAATACGGAGATGTTTTTTTAGAAGAAATTCGTTTATTTATAGAAAAAGAGAAAAAATAAAAGGTTTGAAGAAGAAAAATAATTTTTTTTTGCTGCACTTGGACACGTTTTCATCAGGCTGTTTTTGATCCTTTTAAAACCTTGATATGGCGGGGAATAAAGCCATTTTGTGGTCTGATTTACCAATGGAGAGAGATGTTTCATGTAAAGGAACTGTAATCTAAAACATATCGTTTTGTTATTGAAATGACATTTACATATGTTACGATAGCACTCGTTAGCCGCCATAAAAAGCTAACAAGGGAGGATTTACTTTATGAAGAAGACTATTATGTCCTTGGTTGCTGTTGCAGCAATCTCAACAACAGCATTAGGAGCACAGCAAGCTTCTGCAAAGGAAATCACTGTACAGAAAGGTGATACACTTTGGGGAATCTCTCAAAAAAATGATGTGTCTCTAAAGGACCTAAAGGGTTGGAACAATTTATCTACAGACATGATCTATGTAGGAGATAAATTGACAATCTCTTCAAAAGAGAAAACTCAGGAGCAGTACAAAGTCCAGAAGGGGGACAGCCTCTGGAAAATCGCTCAAAAATTCAATGTGTCAATTAGCGATATTAAGTCTTGGAATAACTTAAACTCAGATATAATTATGATTGGTTCAACATTAAGTGTTGCTGGTCAAAGCTCAGCTCCGGTAAGCTCAGAACCTGTTCAAAAACAGGCACCTGTCCAAAAAGAGCAAACAACGAAAAAAGCTGCTCCTAAAAAGGAAACAGCTAAAGCAGAATCATCTTCTGCTAGTCAAAGTGTACAAAAAGAAATGACTGTAACGGCTACGGCGTATACAGCAAATGATGGTGGCATCTCAGGTATCACTGCAACAGGGGTAAACTTAAACAAAAACCCAAATGCAAAAGTGATTGCAGTAGATCCTAATGTCATTCCATTAGGAAGTAAGGTTTATGTTGAAGGCTACGGTGAAGCCATCGCAGCAGATACTGGCGGCGCAATTAAAGGTAATAAAATTGATGTACATGTACCAAGCAAATCCCAAGCGAAAAATTGGGGCGTAAAATCAGTCAAAGTAAAAGTACTTAACTAGTAGTCTATTGTTTTTTGGAAGAAAGCATCAGGTGGCGGCCTGATGCTTTTATTATACCTTTTTTTGGTCAGAAATACACATATTTTTCTGAAAAATTCGCATTTTCGACAAAAACCAGCGTATAAGCCCATACAACGCTGGTTTTTGTGTCGTTAGCTGTCAACCCAATAAATTTCTCCGCTTTGTTCTTTCCAATTGATCTGGACATCAAATTGATGCTTTTCATAAAAATGAATTAAGCGGTCCACGTGATCCCAGTCTCTTTTGACGAGGTCGCCAGTAATCACTGGGATGTTCTGCTCTCTTGCAATTTCTTTTAAATGCTTCATGCAGATAGAGCCGTACCCATTATCTGGCGGGCCTTTAATATCGGCAATATGAATCTTTCCTTCTTCAGGATATTCCGCAATTAAGGAAAAATCAGATTGTCCGCGAAAAGCTTTTTCACAATCGCTGAGCATTATTTTACATGTATCTGCACTTTCAATGGCAGAGACGATCAGCCACTCATCTTCTTTCGCTTGATCGATGCCAATGATTTTTGCTTTTTTCGAAATATCTTTCATATTTTCTTGCATTCGATACATTTGGAACTGCAATTGCTGTAATTCTTGCTCTAATGTCTTCACATCTTTGGCTGTTTCTTGTAAGATTGACAAGTCCATTACTCCTATCCTATCAGAAATGATAAAAATCACATAAATTCCAATTTTAAAGGAAGTGGATGGATCTTTCAAGCCGTTAAAACACCTGTAACCTGCAAGTTTGTCTAAAATTCGACGAAGACAGCGAATTCATTGACTTTATAGAGAAATTTAAATAACATACTCTTAGTCGGAACTAATAAAGAGAGGTTTTCAAACATGAAAGAACAGAATCAAAAACCGAAAAATTTCACTGGTATTGTGATCATTTTAACAATTGCCATAAACGGATTAATCGCTTTATTATTTTTAATGCCAAAATCAGATAAATTTAGTCATCTGGATATTACATTTTTGCCGTTACTGAATGCCGTGATGAACAGCTTTACGTTTATCTTTTTACTTTCAGCACTTATCATGATTAAACAAAAGAACATTAAAGCGCATAGACGATTTATCTTTGCTGCATTTTCAACGACACTTGTCTTTTTAATTTCGTATGTCACCTATCATTCAATGGCAGCTGATACTCATTTTGGAGGAGAAGGGATCATCCGCCCGATTTACTTCTTTATTTTAATCACACATATCGTCTTATCAGCAGTCATTGTACCGCTTGCCTTGATTACGCTGTTTAGAGGCGCACAGATGCAAGTCGAGCGCCACCGTAAAATTGCTCGCTGGACAATGCCGCTATGGCTTTATGTCAGTCTCACTGGCGTCATTGTGTATATGATGATTTCTCCATACTACAGCTAACGTATGTCCAACTGGACATACGTTCTTTTATTTACAAGATGCAGTGCTTTGGATAAAATAGGAATTGGGTATCCGACTTGCACGGTATCTTCCCATCTATAGACTCACATCATTTCTGGCCGTTTGCTCGTTTGGAGAACAACAATTGAACGAAACGGGGGTTATATGATGACTGAACAATTGCAGTATAAACCGGGGCTTGAAGACATTGTGGCAAGCGAAACGTCTATCTCATACTTAGATGTGCAGCAAGAAGAGATTGTAATTCGCGGGTATGACCTCATCGAGTTGGCACAAAAAAAGACCTATTTAGAAACAGCCTATCTGCTTATTTATGGAAGATTACCAGATGCCATGCAATATCACCAATTTCAGCAAGACATTTCCTCACAAACCAACTTACATCCAACCATTCAATCCATTTTAACAAAACTGCCAAAAACCACTCATCCGATGGATGCCATGAGAACGTGCATATCTGCTCTTAGTGGGTACGATGATGCATTACAAGATCGATCAGAAGCGTGCCAGCAAAAGCGTGCTGTTCGATTACTCGGCCAGCTGCCGGCGATTGTCGCTGGAAGCTATCATATTCTCACAAAAGACGCCGCTATTTCTCCAGATCAGACCAAATCCTACACTGAAACCTTTTTAACCATGCTAACCGGACGCACGCCAACCCAAGACGAAATCACCGCTTTTGACCAAACACTCACATTATATAGTGAACATGAGCTGCCTAATTCAACGTTTGCCGCTAGAGTCATCGCATCCACACATTCTGACATGTATAGTGCTTTTACTGGAGCAATTTCTTCATTAAAAGGTGACTTGCACGGGGGAGCGAATGAAGCTGTCATGCATATGCTTCTCGAAGGAAAAACAACGGAAGGCTTCCTTGCGCTGATTGAGCGAAAATTAGCCGCAAAGGAAAAAATGATGGGCTTTGGCCATAGGGTATACATGAGAAAAATGGACCCAAGAGCTGCTCTTTTAAAACGATCATTGAAAACGCTTACGGAATCAAAGGGAGATACAACGCTTTATGACATGTGTGTAGCAGGAGAGGCATACATGAAAGAGAAGAAAAACCTCTATCCGAACCTTGATTATTACGCCGCACCTATTTATTACGTGCTCGGGATTCCAATTTCGCTTTATACACCGATTTTCTTTGCTGCAAGGGCAAGTGGATTAGCTGCTCATGTCATTGAACAGCATTTGCATAATCGCATTTTTAGACCGAGAGTCCGGTATTTAGGGCCAAGAGGATTAAAAGTTTCAGATGATGATAGAAAAACGGGGGAATGATCATGAATAAAACAGCAGTCGCCAATCAAACAGATCAGCTATTAGAAGAAATCGCAGCCTATGCAGTAGATGGGGAAATTACGAGTAAAGAAGCCATTGAAACGGCACGATATGTGCTCATAGATACACTTGGCTGCGGAATGCTGGCGCTCAATTTTCCTGAATGTACGAAACATCTAGGACCGATCGTACCTGGAACCGTTGTACCTAACGGAGCAAGAGTTCCAGGCACTTCCTTTGTGCTAGATCCTGTTCAAGCAGCTTTTGATATAGGCTGTATGATTCGCTGGTTAGATTATAATGACACATGGCTTGCAGAGGAGTGGGGGCATCCGTCAGATAACTTAGGCGGAATATTAGCTGTGAGTGATTACATCAGCAGAACACGTCTTGCAAACGGAGAAGAGCCGCTTTCGATGAATGACGTATTGCATGCGATCGTCAAAGCACATGAAATTCAAGGTGTGCTGGCTTTAGAAAATTGTCTAAACCGCAATGGCTTGGATCATGTGCTATTTGTCAAAGTAGCAACTAGTGCTGTTGTGTGTGCATTGCTTGGCGGAACAAAGGAAGAAGTCCAGCATGTTTTATCACAAGCGTTTGTTGATAATTCACCGCTTAGGACGTATCGCCACGCCCCAAACACAGGATCTAGGAAATCGTGGGCAGCGGGTGATGCAACAAGCCGCGGGGTGAGACTGGCAATGATGACGCTAAAAGGGGAAATGGGCTATCAAACGCCGCTTAGTGCAGAGAAGTGGGGCTTTGAAGATGTTCTGATGAAAGGGAAATCTCTCACACTTGCTCAGCCGCTAGGATCATACGTCATCGAAAATGTGCTTTTCAAAATTTCTTATCCTGCTGAGTTTCATGCCCAGACGGCTGCAGAGGCTGCTATGATCCTGCATGACGCTGTAAAAGGTCGATTAGATGAAATTGACCGAGTAGAGATTAAAACACATGAATCAGCGATTCGGATTATCGATAAGAAGGGACCGCTGTATAACCCAGCAGACCGAGATCATTGCTTGCAATATATTACTGCGGTTGGATTGATCTATGGTGAGCTTACTGCTGACCATTATGAAGAAGAAACGGCGCAAAATCCGGCCATTGATCGTCTCCGGGATCAAATGGTTGTCAAAGAAGATAAACAATATACAGCGGATTATTTAGATCCGAAAAAGAGATCTATTGCAAACAGTGTGCAGATCTTCTTTAAAGACGGGACGATGACAGACCGAATTGAAATTGAATATCCACTTGGTCATCGCAGAAGAAGGCAGGAAGGCATTCCTCTGCTTGAAAAGAAATGGCTTTATCATTTGAAGACAAGATTTCCACAAAAACAAGTGGATCAAATTGTGTCACTCTGTCAAAACCCAAATCAATTAAAAACAACAACCGTACCAGCATTTATGGACCTATTCGTCATATAAGGGAGGGAACTAGTGTGTGGATCGTGAATGATGAATCAAGTCAAGCAGATTTAGCCGCAGCCTTTCAAGAACAAATGCACAAATCAGCTTTATTTCAAATCCCAGGCGTTCACGATGGAATGTCTGCGCTCTATGCAAAAAAAATGGGCTTCCAAGGGCTCTATTTATCCGGCGCCGCTTTTTGTGCCAGCAAAGGATTGCCTGATCTCGGCATGATTCATTCAACGGAAATGGCGGAAAAAGCGAAGGAAATCATTCGAGCTTCTCAGCTGCCGCTTTTGGTCGATATGGATACTGGCTATGGCGGTGTATTGAATGCTGCAAGAGCGGCAAAGGAAATGGTAGAAAGTAAGGTGGCAGCAGTTCAAATTGAAGATCAGCAAATGCCGAAAAAATGCGGGCATTTAAACGGAAAATCACTCGTTCCAGTAGAAGAAATGGTCGCAAAAATCAAAGCCATTAAACAAGCGGCACCAACGCTTTTGGTGATTGCAAGAACCGATGCAAAGTCTGTAAACGGGATGGAGGATGTCATCCACCGGGCCAATCTTTACGTAGAAGCAGGAGCTGATGCTATTTTTCCTGAGGCACTCATCACAGCAGAGGACTTCACGCATGCGTCAAACAATATTAAAGGACCGCTTCTTGCAAATATGACGGAGTTTGGCAAGACGCCTTATTATCATGCAGACGAATTTTCTGTATTTGGTTTTCAAATGGTCATTTACCCTGTGTCATCACTAAGAGTCGCTGCAAAAGCGTATGAGCGTTTATTTACAGAAATCATGGAGAAGGGGACGCAGCAAGGAATGCTAAAGGACATGCAAACGAGACAAGAGCTGTATGAAACGATTCATTATGATGAATATGAGGAAATGGATCAGCATTTAGCGAAAACGATCCTGCCGGAAATCGGGAAAGAACATCGATAAAATGAAAAGCACTTCCATTGAGGAAGTGCTTTTTTTACGATGATGGTGAGGATGACGAAGCCAATTTCATCTTTTCTTCAACTGTTTTCGTTTTTTCTTTTACTTTTTCAGCATAAGTGAAGTCACCGAAGCAATATGGGTAGCGGAAGTTATCTTTGTTGCCTCCGCACGTATAGACTTCTGGGTTTCGTTTCACTTGCTTTTTAGAGTATTGCTTTGCCAATTTCTCGGAATGTTTTCCACCGTTTTTTGCAACAAAATCAATATAGCCAATTCCCATATTATAGCTTTGGATAATAGTTTCCAAATCAACGCCTTTTTTCTTCCCATGCTTGTACATAGTAGAAAAATGATGGACTCCTTGTCTAATGCTTTTCTGAGGGTCATTGATTTCATTTCGTTTCAAACCAAGAGATTCAGAGGACTGCATTGGATCTCCCCCTCTGCCTTTTGATTCTTGATACATCATACCGAGGATTAACGCGGTATATTGATCTAAATCTTGATCTCTTAACTCTGTTTCTACAAGCGGTTTGAAATCATCCAATCTCGACAAAACAATTGATTCCGTATCAATCGGCAGCTTTTTTAACTCCTTTTGATTAAAGGACATGACAATGGCTGCTAATACGAAAACAAACAGAAAAATCGTGAAGCAGCCTGAAATGGCAAAACATCCTGTTTTTTTCTTTTTCAAGGTCAGTTCACCCCTGTTTTGCCCCGCTTTTAAAAGGGAAGTACAGCCTTTTTATTATGCCATATCCTGCACAAGATACCAAGTGAAAACCTTATAATCAATCGTACCCAAATGTAAATTCGGGTCTTGTTTTCAGTCTGTAGCAGAAATAAACAAAACCGATAATTAGCCAAAGCAAACCAATGATTAATGCATTTGTACTGATGCTCGTTAACAGCCATATACAAAAGGCCGTCCCGCACAGAGGGATCACTGCGTATCTCAATGTATTGAGTACACCTCTTTGTTTTTGTCTAATGAAATAGTACGCAAAAACAGATAAGTTCACAAATGTGAATCCAATCAACGCACCGAAGCTGATAAAGGAATAAATGACTTCAAGTTCGCCAACGACTGCGGTTAAGGAGAAAGCACCAATTAATAAAATATTAAAAACAGGCGTTTTTAATCTCGGATGAATATATCCGAAGAAACGCTTCGGTAACGACTCATCTCTACCCATTGCATATAACAGCCTTGCTGCACTTGCATGTGACGATAAGGAAGAAGAGATAACAGCGACCATTGTGCCAGCTAAAAAGAACGAGTGGAGAAAGGCGCCGCCCACAAATTCCGCAATTTCAAGTGACGCCGCATCTGGATGCTTGAACTGCTGAAAATTTGGAAATACTTGCTGCAAAAAATAAGACGTCAAGGTAAACAGTACGCCTCCAATGGCGACGGTTAAGAAGATGGCAAGTGGGATCGTCTTTTTTGGCTTAATGGTTTCCTCAGACATGGTTGAGATGGCATCAAATCCTAGAAACGAAAAACATAAAATGGTTGCTCCTGAAAAAATAAGCGCTGGATCTAAGCTTTCCGAATAAAAAGGCCGGGCGGATAATAATTCTCCGCTGCCTGCGTTTTGCTTGAGCCCATAAATAATAAACCCAACAAAAGTGACGGCGACAATGACCTGGAAGGTCACAAATAGTGCCGTGATGTTGGCTGTAAGCCGGATACCGATTACATTGACAGTCGTTATGGCGATAGCAAGTATGATGATCCAAATGTAATGAGGTACATCAGGAAAGGCTGCGGTTAAATAAGCACTTCCAATCGCAAAATTCACCATAGGCAAAAATAAATAATCCAGTAAAAGTGTCCAGCCTACAAGAAAGCCAACATGAGGATGAATACTTTTTTGCGCGTATGTATAAGCAGATCCTGCTTTTGGAAAAGCCTTCACCATATTCCCATAGCTAAGCGCTGTCAATAGTAATGCAAGTAACGTAAATATATAAGCTGCAGCGACGTGTCCTTTCGTCAGCTGAGCCACAATGCCGTATGAATCAAATACGACAAGTGGATCCATATAAGCAAGCCCGATCACAATAAGTGGAAAGACAGTCAGGCTGCGTTTTAGTCTTGGCTCTTCAGTCAATTTGCCTATCAGCTCCTCTAAAAAAAATGAATAAATAATGCTCATTTTAAAAAGAATGCTACCAAGTGTCAATGCTATTTGAGTAAATCTTTTTTCTGAAGTGTGCTCTCTTTGCATGCCGGAGGTTTTGGTATATGATGATACATAGAATAAGTCGTGATTTGACGGACAAGAAAGGTGAAGCAAAATGAAGGAAGAACTGAATACAAATCAAGAACAGGAACGGATGGAGCTGGATGAAGAAAGTCTATTTCTTGTCTCCCAAACCTTTAAAGCTTTATCTGATCCGACACGTATTCGAATTCTGCACCTGCTGTCTCAAGGTGAACACTCGGTAAATGATATAGCAGAAACACTGAATCTCATGCAATCAACCGTTTCTCATCAGCTGCGCTTTTTAAAAAATCTTCGTCTTGTGAAATCTAGACGAGCAGGGACCTCAATTTTTTACAGTCCTGAGGATCAGCATGTAATGGAAGTGCTTGAACAGATGATTCACCATGCACAGCACGATTGATAAAAAACCTTCCTACGCCAATAGGAAGGTTTTTATGCATGATGTACATGTGTCGATCGTTTACTTGCTTTCATCATGTGAAAAGAAAAGACAACATAGTAAGCCGCTAAAAGGAAAAAGCTGAGCATGGTCATCGCATCATCGCTCACGATATGCTGATACAGTTCAACGACACTGATCTTGGCCATCGAATGGTTTGTCAGTTCAACCAGCTTAAAACTAAGCCTGGATAAAAACAAGCATAAAATGAAGCTTTCAATCCATTTACTCGTTTTCATATACAGCCGGCCATTTTCTTCTTTCATACGAATCGTCTGATAGGCATGAACAGCAAGGCTGCTTCCAAAAAGCATACCAATAGCGGCATAGATCAAGATATTGTGATTTTGCCATCCTTCTGATAGGAGAATAAGGGCTGAAAGACCAAAGAGATACATTCTCATCAAAAGCCTGATGGGGCGTACAAGCTGATAGCGTCTCATTCGATTCATTCGAATCATGATGCAGATCAACATAATGCTCCCAATCATGAACAATTGCCACACGTTATGTGTCATGATGCAACCTCCTCCTGCACGTGCAGGGATGTAAACGAATGCTGGCTGTTACTTATCTTTACCATTCTTTCTTTTTTTATCAAAACAAAACCTACATTTATGAAAAAGAGGAAAAGTCATGAAAATTGACCGCATTTTATCTACTGTGATGCTGCTCATTAGCAAGAAGCAAGTACAGGCGAAAGATCTTGCTGAACTTCACGAAGTGAGCACGAGAACCATTTATCGTGACATTGATACCATCAATCAAGCGGGAATCCCTGTTGTGACAACCCAAGGAGCAGGTGGAGGCATTTCACTTGTTGAGGACTATCGTTTAGAGAAAAAATTATTTACCGATGATGACATCGAAGTCATTTTAACAGCTCTTGAAAGCATGACGAGTGCATACTCCTTTAAAGAAAGTGAACATGTACTGAAAAAAATCAAATCTCTCATTGCCCCGCATACCGATGAAGGCGAGAAACAGCACCATGTCTTCATTGATTTAAGCTCCTGGGGAAAAGACAGCCAGGCAGAGCAGAAGCTCCAGCTCATTCATACAGCTGCGTCAGCGCACCAATACATTCAGTTTACTTATCGCAATGCGAAAGGTGAAACTCTTTCGCGCAAAGTGGAGCCTTATACGCTCGTTTTAAAAGGGAGGCATTGGTATTTGTATGCGTTTTGCTGTGTAAAAAAAGCTTTTCGTCTGTTCAAGCTGACTAGAATGACCGATCTTGTCACCATTTCAGGGTATTTTCAACCGAAAAGAGTCAAAAACGAAGAGAAGCCTTGGAATGATTCTTGGCAAGAACAGCCGTCTGTCAGCCCAGTCATGCTCAGGTTAACGGAAGCATCAGTGGGGAAAGTGAAGGAATGGGTAGATGAGAACGAATTGAACGTCTGTTCAGACGGTACCTATCTTGCCACCATCACAGTACCTCTTGATGATTGGTTAAATAGTTTCCTATTCCATTTAGGTCCAGATGTTGACATTCTTTCTCCGAAGCATGTCAAAGAAGGGTTTGATCTCCAGCTGAAACAATTTCTCAAACGAATAGAAACTTGACACAATGTTGTCAGGTTTCTTTTTATATGATAGAAAAAAAGGAGATGAGAATGTATGTACGATATCGTGACATTAGAGAAACAATGGATAAAAGGGCTGTCTGTTCGAACAACAAACGAAATGGAGCAAACAAAAGAGCGGAAGATTGCTCCACTCTGGCAGCAATTTTTTGCGCAGCAGCTTCACGGAGGGCAAGCGCCCGTCATAGGATTGTATTCAGATTATGAAAAAGATGAGCATGGCTCTTATTTATTTACTGCTGGGCAATTCGTGGATCAGCAGTTAGAACATATCATAGAGATTCCTGCCTCCGCCTACGTAAAATTCCGAACGAGAAAGGGTCCGATTGAAGAGGTCGTGTGGGAAACATGGCAGCAGATTTGGACGTGGGATGAGCGCCATTACCGCACATATACAGGCGACTTTGAATGGTATGACGAAAGATCTATTGATCCAAAAGAAGCGCAAATTGATATTTATATTGCGGTTGATGAAGAAATGCTTGCTAAAACTAATAGTATTAGTTAATATAAAACTAACAATATTAGTTTTAGGGGGACACTTGATGAGATTGACAACTTTTGACCGTCTGCACCAGCTCACATTGATGCCGAGATTATTCCCGGTAAACTGTTATGTTTTTGAGGAAGAGAATGGACTGATCTTAATTGATGCTGCGTTAAAAATGGCAGCAAACTCGATCATCGAATTTGCTCGACAAAAGAACAAGCCCATCCACAAAATCATTCTCACCCATAGTCATATGGATCATATCGGTGCATTAGATGAAGTGAAAAAGGTTTTTCCAGAGGCTGTCGTCTATTTATCAAAACGCGATGCCCGCCTATTTGAGGGTGACTTGTCCTTACTTCCTGGCGAACCCCAGCAAAAAATCAAAGGCAGTTTTTCGAAACATATTCGTACAAAACCGGATGTGCTTGTCGAAGAAGGGGATGAGATTGGACCGCTGAAAGTCATTGCAACACCAGGGCACACACCTGGCAGCATATCCTTATACGAAGAAAGATCAAAAGTTGTGATTGCTGGGGATGCCCTTGTGACAAAAGGCGGCTTATCTGTTACGGGTGAATTTCGCTGGTCTTTCCCTTTCCCGGCTTTTGCTACATGGGATGCAGAAACCGCACTCAAAAGCGCCGAAAAATTACTGGCACTTCGCCTATCCTGTCTTGCTGCAGGACATGGCGATCTCATTATAGAACCTCATGAAAAGCTTCAAGCTGCCGTTCGAAAAAGGCAGCAGCAGCTGAAGAAAGGGGAGCAGTAAACCGTGTCTCCAAGAATGGGAATCACGCAAGAAAAAATCATCGATACAGCAGCTACATTTGTTGATGAAGAGGGTTTTTCTGCTTTGACCATTGCTACATTGTCTAAAAGACTGAACATCAGACCACCCTCTCTTTATAATCATGTATCTGGTCTTCATGAAATTCAGGCGGCACTCGCAGAAAAAGGGCTGTCCATGCTACGTGAAGAAGGCATACACGTAACAGAGGGGCTGGATAAAGAAGAAGCTGTGTTAGCCTTTGCCAAACAGTATGTTCAATTTGTCCGCGAACATCCAGGTCTTTATGAAGCAGCCTTTTCACATATGGAGGAGAAAAAAGTAAGAAGTGAGGCAGAGCGCCTTGTTGAATTTGTCCAAGCCATCATGGCCCGTTTTGGTGTCAAAGAAGAAGAGATGACACATGTGGTCAGAGGACTAAGAAGTTTATTGCACGGCTTCGGTGATATTTCAAATAAAAATGGATTTCAACGAAAAGAACAGCTTGAAGACAGTGTGAGCTATGCGGTCAAGCTTTATATCTCAGGTGTGTTGCAAAAAGAAGATCTGTCTCATTGACAGGTCTTTTTTTGGTAGTGGATCGATATGTTTTAGAGGCGGTCATCTTGAACCAATTTTTTGACAAAAAAAAGAATAAAGATTTGACAGTTTTGTGAAACATGGTATGCTTATTATGTGAAATAATTCACATAGAGGAGTAGAGGCAGATGAAAAGAAAGCCCGTTTATGTGGAAACAACCATTCATGCACCGATAGAGAAAGTATGGGAGTATACGCAAAATCCAAAGCTTCATGAACAATGGGATTTGCGCTTTTCAACCATTTCATTAAATGAACCTCAAAATGAACAGCCCCAATCCTTTTTGTATGAAAAGCATCTTGGGTTTGGTTTAAGTGTCACAGGGACAGGAGCTTATCGAACAAGAATGATGGATGAACGGAATGAGCGGGCATCCTCACTTCATTTTAAATCGTCACACCCATTGTCTTTTATCAAAGAAGGCAGCGGCTACTGGAAGTATATGAAAACAAGCGATCACATTGTGTTTCAAACTCAATTTGATTACAAAACGAAAGAAGGAAAAGGATGGACATGGGCAGATCGGATTCTTTTTCGCCCAATGATCGGGTTTATGACAGCCTTTAGTTTTGGTGCATTAAAGACGTGGCTTGAAAAGGGAACGCACCCTCGGTTATTACTAGAGAGAACCCTTGCTCATTACGGGATTTGTTTGCTGTTTGCCATCGTCTGGCTAAGCCAAGCAGCCAATCCTTTTTCACATTCGGCTTTTGATCATAGCACGAGTTTCCGATTGTTTTATGCGCTTTTAGGCGTATCATGGTTAATTCCCAAACGATCAAAGAAATATCTCTTCATTTTACAAAGTATGTTTCTTCTCATTATGCTTTGTATAGGGATCCTATCCCCGCAAACGACGCTTCATGAGCCGCTTGTGATGAGTGCATTTTTTATTTTGTCGATTGCAGGTATGATCAATTTAAAAGATTGTGTAGATGTATTTTCAATCAAGCGAAAAAGGGGCGGTAGACATGGTCGTTCATCGTCATCAAGTAAAGGATTACGATAAACTGCATCCAAAGCTAAAAGAGAGATACAACCGCGCGTTTTCTGCTGAAGGTACTATGGAGGAAATAGGCGGCGGGTCAAGATTCATTCGGTTGATCTTCAGAATGGGTCCACTGTTTCGTTGCTTTTTCCCCGAACGAGGTAAAAACATTCCTTTCCGAATTGTGAACGAGCCCTTTGTGACAAATAAGGGGGAGGAAGGGATGCACTGGTATCGAACGTTTTATTTCCCAAAGAAGGAGCGGCATTTTGATGCGGATATGATTATTGATCAGGAGAGTCATACAGTACTAGATTACTTTGGAAAGCCTAGACTTCTTGTGTCAGAGCTTCATTTTACAGTAACAAAGCATGGTTTCTTGCACATCCAATCCGGCCGGCAGAAGTTTTTGATGTTCAGAAAAGAATGGCCGCTGCCTTCATGGCTTTATGGAGTGTCAGATGTAACGGAAGGCTACGATGAGCATGCAGGTGAATATAACATTGATGTCCACGTGAAAAACCGCCTGTTTGGTACTCTTTTTACATATAAAGGCCGTTTTACAGAAAGGATGGCTCATAATGAATAAGTGGCATTTGACATCCAGTTTGATCTTCATGTCTTGGTTTATTGTCACCCGTTTCATGACAGGCCGGGTAGCAGAATTTTTTGTTCTCATGGCGATTCTATTTTTTCTTCCCGCTGCCTTACACTTTTTTGAGAAAGAAGGGGAGAAACACAAGCCAGGGATGCTGATCGGCTTTTTAATGAAAGCCTTTCCGATAGCGGCTCTTTGTGCAACCACCGCTTTTATCTATCATTCCGCTTGGTTTGCATCGGGATGGCTTTTATATACAATCTTATTGGCGTTATTTGGCTTTTCTCGTTTATTGAAAAGAGGAATCTTTCCGCTTCATGAGCTGATGATTGATGGCGCATGGATGTATCTCGCTTTAGGGGGTCTGTGGTTTTGGCTATACACAGCAGATATACAGGTGATGACATTTTCGCCGATCATTGTTCTTTTGACCGCTATTCATTTTCATTACTCCGCTTTTTTTATTCCGCTTTTTTATGGATTATTAGGGAGGCAGCCAGCAAAAGAAACAGCTTTATACAAAGCAGCGGGATGGGTGATTTTGCTGTCGCCTCTGATGATTGCTGTTGGGATTAGCTTTTCCCGTCTATTTGATACGTTCAGCGTCATACTTTATGTGATGGCCCTCTACATATATGGCTTCCTTTGTGTGAAAACAAGATTTCGTTCAACTTTGGCGAAAGGTCTCGTTGTGTTTTCTAGCTTTGTTTTAATGGGGACGATCGTGCTATCACTTCTTTATTCCGCAGGTATGCTGATGCGTGTGACCTACATTAGCATTGATCAGATGATTTGGTTTCATGGCAGTATCAATGCTTTTTTTGTGATTTTGCCAGGTTTGATTGGCTGGCTGATTGAAGGACCGAAGCATCAATTAAAGCAGAAGAACTTTCCGATGTCGAAAATGCATGGCCGGTTTCAGATGAACTCGATTCAAGAGGACAGCGCGCATGACTTTGAGAAGCTTGGTTTAGTCGATTCTCTTGATGAATTAAATGGAAAGACATTTTCAGCTGATAGGGTGTCACCCGTGATTCGCAGATTTTATGAAGACCCTATGGCATTTACATTAAAAGCAGCCGTCAGCTTTCATAGGTGGGTAAGGCCGTTTGTTTTTTTACTTCAGCCAATGTTTAAGAAAATAGGTCAGCTTTATTTGGGGTTATCTCGTCATCCATATGAAATGAAGGGACGTCTGACTAGATTTCAACATCCAAAGGAAGAAAGGAAAAATGTTCGGGCTTGGATACGTTACAACGCAAAAGGAGAGCAAGTCTTTTTTGCACTTTATGCTCTTCATTACGATGCAGCTGGGGGTTATTTGAATATTGCGCTGCCACTTCCTTATTCTCAGCTGACAGCTATTTTAAAGCCTTTTGATGAAAAAGGAGATTTTTTATTAAAAAGTACATGTCCAAAAGGCAGTACCGGTGACGAAGGATTGTATGTTCATACGCCTTTTATCACCATGAAACTGCCAATGGAAGAAAGCTTTCATATGAAGCCGCAGACGGATGAAAGTCTCACAGCGGTACATCAAATGAAGCTGTTCGGTATTCCTTTTTTAACGATTCATTATCATATTGACAGTCATCATGTTAGTCAATGATGTCACATGGTTCACCGTGCCGAATGATGTTCACAATCGCTTGCCCATCACTCGGATGATGATCTGCATACTGGACTGGCAGAAGTGCAAAAAATACATAGTAGACTGAGAAGTAAGCAAATTGATAGAAAAATTGGTGCTCTGGCAGGAAATCATTGGCGATCATTGTGTTCAGTATGAGAACACTGAGCAAGTTGCATAATGAACCGCCTAAGTAGACAAGAATGTGCGACAATCGGTTATTTTTCCTCATTTCTTCATAGTGGCAAAATGCATCTAGAAAATAGATTCGTCTAATTTCAACGACGCCTACTTTCAACACTTTTTTGCCTCTGCCAAGAGCAAAGGAAACCTTTGCTCCAAACATCCACGCGACCACAATATGGCCAAGTTGATGCAGGATGGCAACAATAGGAAGAATGACAAAAAACGACCAGCAAAACGTCCACATATCTGATAGTGTAAACAAGTGTGAACCCTCCCCAAATGATTCGAGAGGAAGCAGTAGGATTATTTGCCATTCTACCGAATTCATTTTTAGGATGCAAACATTTAATACGCGACTATAAATTTATTATGTAAACTATAAAGATGATGTTAGCGCTGTATAGGCTTTTTGAACCTCCTTTTTGACAAAATGAATGTGCTACAATGGATAATCAATAGATTACGTTATCATTGACGAAGGGGAGAGAGTCAGATGGCAGATATTGAACAGTTTTTGGCGTTAGATATTCGTGTTGGAACGATCATAGAGGCAGAATTTTTTGCAGAGGCAAGAGTGCCTGCGTTGAAACTCAAGATTGATTTTGGCGAAGAAATCGGTGTGAAGCAATCTAGTGCTCAGCTGACAAAGCGTTATACAGCGGAGAATCTTACTGGCAAACAAATCGTAGCGGTTGTTAATTTCCCGCCTAGAAGAATTGCTGGGTTCAAATCAGAAGTGCTTGTCTTAGGAGGCATGCCGTCAAAAGAAGACGTGGTTTTGCTAGCGACAGATGAACCGGTTGAGAATGGAACAAAAATAGGGTAAGAAAAAAGACATCTTCCTAAGAAGATGTCTTTTGCGTATTGAGGCGGAATAACCACACGCCACATTCGTGTGTGTCTCAAAGAGACATGTTACCCGACTTACACAATTCAGCTCATCGCTTGATTAATATAGCATGGGATGAGCTTGAATGCAACCAATAAATGAATTCTTTTAGATTTTCATGTCATTTCAAAAGATAAATGACAAGATATCGATTATTTGGATTATTTTTTCAAAAAATATTGAAAAGTCAGATCAGATTTTATAAAATGAATTCATCTTAGTTTGTTTAGTCAATAAACTAAGATGAATTTCAAGTATCGAACCCTATATTGAAGGAGATGATTCTGTCATTCGACTGTTTTGCTGCGTATTTGGGCTAAGCTGAAAGGATGAGATGTTCAGCTACATTTTTATAACAAATTGAAAGCGCTTTATATTCCGCGTATTGATTGCTGCTGCCCTCCATCATCTGTTCGTTAGAAGAGGCTAAGTGAAGAAGGGAGAAAGCTCATGGTTAGTGAGAATTTAAAGAAGATTCGTATGTCTGAAAAAGTGGGATATGCTTCAGGGGATTTCGCATGTAATTTGATTTACGCAACTGTCTCTACATATCTATTATTTTTCTATACAGATGTGTACGGTTTATCAGCGGCAGCAGCAGGGACGATGTTTTTGGTTGTTCGCGCCATTGATGCGCTTGCAGATCCATTTATTGGTGCATTGGTGGACCGGACGAACAGCCGTTTTGGCAGGTTTAGACCTTACTTGTTGTTCGGTGCGTTTCCTTTTGTCGTACTTGCCATCCTTTGCTTTACAACACCTGATTTTTCTGAAATGGGTAAACTCATTTATGCCTACATCACGTATGTTGGTTTATCGCTTACATACACATTCATCAACGTTCCTTATGGTGCTTTAACTTCCGCAATGACAAGAAATAACCAAGAAGTTGTTAGTATTACGTCCGTTCGTATGGTGTTTGCCAATCTAGGCGGTCTGGTTGTGGCTTTTTTTGTTCCTTTTCTTGCGACCTTTTTAAGTGATACGACAGGAAATACAGCACTTGGCTGGCAGATGACGATGGCTTTTCTAGGCGTTCTTGGCGGTGCATTATTGATTTTCTGTTTTAAAAGTACGAATGAACGTGTCACGCTTCAAAAGCCAGAGGAAAAGATTAAATTCAGTGATATTTTTGTCCAGTTACGAGTGAATCGCCCGCTTGTTGTATTAAGTATTTTCTTTATTATTATTTTTGGTGTGAACTCGATCAGCAACTCTGTTGGGATCTATTATGTGACGTATAATCTTGGCAGAGAAGATTTAGTGAAATGGTACGGACTCATTGGCAGTCTGCCAGCTTTAATGGTGCTGCCGTTTATTCCGAAGCTGCACAAGTTGTTAGGTAAGAAAAAGCTGCTGAATTATTCTTTAGCGCTGAATATCGTAGGTCTTCTTGCCTTACTTGTGATACCGCCGAGTCAAATCACGTTAATCCTGATTTTCAGGCTCGTTGCTGCTGCGGGTAGTATTACAGCCGGTGCATACATGTGGGCACTCATTCCTGAGACTGTTGAATATGGCGAATATAAAACTGGAAAAAGGATGGGCGGACTTATCTACGCAGTCATTGGATTTTTCTTTAAATTTGGGATGGCATTAGGCGGGATCGTTCCGGGGCTTGTACTCGATCGATTTGGCTATGTTGCAAACCAAATACAGACGCCAGAAGCATTGCTTGGCATTTTAATCACGGTAACAGTGATTCCCGTATGCTTACTGATTTTAGCGATGATTGATATTAATTTTTATAATTTAGATGAAGAAGAGCACCAAAAAGTCGTGAGGGAACTTGAGAATAGGGATCAAGTATATATCGATCATATGGATGATTTTAAAATGTAGGTCGTGAAAGAGGAGGAAGTTGAATGAAAATTACCAATCCAGTGCTCAAAGGATTTAACCCGGACCCAAGTATTTGCCGTGTAGGAGAAGATTATTACATGGCGGTCTCTACATTTGAATGGTTTCCAGGGGTGCAAATTTATCATTCGAAGGATCTCGTCCATTGGCGGCTTGCTGCGCGTCCTTTGCAAAAAACGTCGCAGCTGGACATGAAAGGGAATCCTGATTCTGGCGGAGTATGGGCACCGTGCCTAAGCTATGCAGATGGTCAGTTTTGGCTTATTTATTCAGATATTAAAGTAGTGGATGGTCCATTTAAAGATGGTCATAATTATTTGGTTACGGCAAGTGAAGTTGACGGTGATTGGAGTGAACCGGTTAAGCTTAATAGCTCTGGCTTTGATCCTTCTTTATTTCATGACCAAAGCGGCAAGAAATACGTTTTAAATATGCTGTGGGACCATAGGGAAAAGCACCATTCCTTTGCGGGTATTGCCCTGCAGGAATATAGCGTGACGGAAAAGAAACTCATTGGCCAGCGGAAGGTCATTTTTAAAGGTACACCGATTAAATTGACAGAAGCACCGCATCTTTATCATATCGGTGATTACTATTATTTATTAACAGCAGAAGGAGGCACCAGGTACGAGCATGCGGCAACAATTGCCCGTTCCCCGCAGATTGAAGGGCCTTATGAGGTTCATCCTGATAACCCAATTTTAAGTGCTTTTCACACGCCTGAACATCCGCTTCAAAAATGCGGGCATGCTTCCATTGTTCAAACGCACACAAATGAATGGTACCTCGCTCATCTGACTGGCCGCCCTATTCAATCAAGCAAGGAATCTATTTTTCAACAGAGAGGGTGGTGTCCTTTAGGAAGAGAAACAGCGATTCAAAAGCTTGAATGGAAGGATGGCTGGCCGTATGTTGTGGGCGGAAAAGAAGGATCGCTTGAGGTTGAAGCGCCAGCGACCAACGAAAAGGTTTTTGCTCCAACACACCATACAGTCGATGAGTTTAAAGAATCAACGTTAAATAGACACTTCCAAACATTAAGAATTCCTTTTACTGAACAGATCGGTTCATTAACGGAAAAACCTCATCATTTAAGGTTATATGGTCAGGAATCTCTCACATCTAAGTTTACCCAATCTTTCGTTGCAAGGCGCTGGCAAAGCTTTTATTTTGAAGCAGAGACAGCTGTGTCGTTCTTTCCAGAGAATTTTCAGCAAGCCGCTGGTCTTGTGAATTATTATAATACGGAAAATTGGACTGCGCTTCAGGTGACATATGACGAGGAACTTGGCCGTATTCTTGAATTATCTGCCTGTCAAAACCTTTCCTTTTCTCAGCCATTGACACAAAAAATCGTCATTCCAGAGGAGGTCACCTATGTGTATTTAAAAGTGACCGTTCAGAAAGAAACATATACCTATTCTTATTCTTTTGATCAAAAAGACTGGAAGGAAATTGATGTGATATTTGAAGCTAGCCATCTATCTGATGATTTCATCCGAGGAGGAGGATTTTTTACAGGGGCATTTGTCGGCATGCAGTGCCAGGATACAAGCGGCGAGCGTCTGCCTGCTGATTTCAACTATTTCCGTTATGAGGAAACAGAATAAATAAAAAAAGACAACACGGTAAGAGCTGTCTTTTTTATCGAAGAATCTGTCATGGTGAGAGGGTGGCATCTTGCAGAAAGGCTTCAATGACGAGTGAAGTCATCCCTAATACCGGTGCGTTATGTCCTAATGACGAAGGAAGCAGCTCGACATGTGAACTGAATTGAGTATCTATCCTTGAGGATACCTCCTCTTGAATCACACGTAAAACCGCTGGCTGCGATTCAATCACCTTGTTTCGTAAAATAATCGCTTGCGGGTTAAAGGTATGCAGGACGTTTGTGAGACCGACCCCAAGGTAAAAACCAAAGTTGCGCAGGGCATTGAGCGTTTTCATATCATTGAACGTCGCCAGCTGTTCCACATCTTGGTGAGAGATGGGCTGATCATTTGTTTGAAGGGACTGAAACAAGGCTTTCTCAGATGCATACAGCTCCCAGCAACCACGGTTTCCGCAGCTGCATGTTGGTCCATTAAAGTCGATGGTCATATGTCCCATTTCACCAGAAAAGCCGTATGCGCCTCTGTATAAATGATGATTGATAATGATTCCGATTCCAATGCCAGTGCCGATGCTGGCATAGATCAAATGATCATAATGTTTAGCGGCACCAAAGATTTTTTCACCATATGCACCGGCATTTGCTTCATTTTCAATAAAGACCGGTACTTGGAATGCATCTTGTAGTGTTGTTTTCAGGTCAACATTTTTCCATTTAGAATGAGGCGTAAACACGATCTGTTCATCAGCATCCACTAGCCCGGGAATACATAGGCCAATACCTATGAGCCCGTATGGGGAAGAGGGGATTTGGGCCATCAACTGCTGTATTAATTCAGTTAATATGCGTATGGTCACATCAGGAGCGCTTGATGGGAGCCTCATCTGCTCCTCATGAAGGATGGACCCTTCAAGGTCGGTTAAAATGCCGTTGACATAATCAACGCCGACATCAATCCCAATGGAGCAGCCAGCACGTTTATTAAACATGAGTAAAACCGGCCTTCTCCCGCCGCTGGACTCACCTTGGCCGATCTCATAGACGAGCTGCTCTTTCATTAATGTACTTACTTGAGAGGAAACCGTCGATTTATTTAACCCAGTGCGTTCAGATAATCTGGCTCTAGAAATTGGCGCATGCTGGAGAATTTCTTTTAATAATAGCTTTTGATTTATTTTTTTCACAAAGTTCTGATCAGCGATATCCATGTTATCCACTCCATTTGTTTCGTCTTTAGATTAAGTGAAGAAAAAAGCTGTTTTTTTTCGTCTGTAATCTGTAAGAAGGATGATTTTAACTTTATTATAACGAAAATATTTCTAAAAAACTAAAAAATATGGAAAATTCAAAGTGAATGGATCATCAATTGAACATTAGTTTGTTGAATCAACTTACAAAGTGCAATCATAGGAGGAATAAAAGATGGCCAACTCAAATATGAAAACGTTACACAGCTTAGAAGGAATCGGAAAGATACAATTTGAAGGAAAACAATCAAAAAATCCACTCGCTTTTAAATACTATGATCCAAACGAAATGATTGGCGGAAAAACAATGAAAGATCACCTGCGCTTCTCAGTCGCTTATTGGCATACATTGACTGCTGATGGAACAGACATGTTTGGAACTGGCACGATGCAGAGAGCCTGGGATTCCTATAGCGGAATGGATTTAGCAAAAGCTAGATTGGAAGTAGCCTTTCAACTGTTTGATCTATTGGATGTACCGTATTTTTCGTTCCATGACCGTGACATTGCACCGGAGGGAGATACGCTTCAAGAGACGAATCAGCAATTAGACATCATTTTAGAAAGAATGAAAGAATACATGCAAGATAGCGGAGTCAAGCTGCTGTGGAACACGGCCAACATGTTCAAGCATCCTAGATTTGTACACGGCGCAGCGACATCTTGTCATGCAGATGTCTTTGCCTATGCGGCCGCACAGGTGAAAAAAGGGATTGAAACAGCTAAAGAACTTGGCGCAGAAAATTACGTTTTTTGGGGAGGACGAGAAGGATACGATACTCTGCTGAATACTGATATGAAAAGAGAGCTTGACCACATGGCGTCATTTTTGCATATGGCTGTAGATTATGCAAAGGAAATTGGATACACTGGCCAATTTTTAATTGAGCCTAAGCCAAAGGAGCCAACCACTCATCAATACGATGCAGATGCAGCAACATCTATCGCCTTTTTAAAGCAATATGGATTAGATTCACATTTTAAATTGAACATCGAGGCCAATCATGCGACGCTTGCTGGTCATACGTTTGAGCATGAATTACGCGTGGCGAGAATACATGGATTGCTCGGTTCTGTGGATGCGAACCAAGGGAATACGCTGCTTGGCTGGGACACTGATGAATTTCCAACCGATTTATATGCTACAACGCTAGCTATGTATGAAATTCTGCAAAATGGCGGACTAGGTACTGGCGGTCTCAACTTTGATGCAAAAGTTAGAAGAGCTTCTTTTGAGCTTGAAGATATTTTGTATGCCCATATTGCGGGGATGGATGCATTCGCAAAAGGGCTGCGGGTCGCTCATAGACTCATAGAAGATCGTGTGTTTGAAGATGTGATCAAGCACCGGTATCGCAGTTTTTCTGAAGGGATTGGACGTGACATTTCAGAAGGAAAGGCAAACTTTCATACATTAGAAGAGTATGCGCTCAAACATCCTTTAATTAGAAACGAATCGGGAAGAGAGGAACAGTTAAAAGCCCGGTTAAATCAATACTTATTAGAAGATTGATTGAAGAAGCGGACCTGTTTTGAAGGAGTGAAGACATGAAGTATGTAATGGGAATTGATCTTGGAACGAGCGGAGTCAAAGCCATATTAGTCGATGAGCATGGAAAGGTGTGCGGCGAGGCCACTAAGCCTTACCGCCTCATTCAAGATAAACCTGGATATTGTGAGCAGAACCCAGAGGAATGGGTTGAGCAAACAGTGGCTGCGATGAAAGAACTGATGGCAAGGCAGCCTGCCTTTTCAAAGAAAGTAGAGGGCATCAGCTTCTCTGGACAGATGCATGGTCTGGTTCTTTTAAATGAATCCCGCGAGGTGCTCCGCCCTGCGATTTTATGGAATGATACACGAACAACTGCGCAATGTACACACATCACAAAAAAGCTGGGGGAACGACTGCAAAAGATTACGAAAAATCAAGCGTTAGAAGGATTTACACTGCCAAAATTATTATGGGTAAAGGAACATGAACCAGAAATTGATCAACAAATCGACATGTTTTTACTCCCAAAAGATTACGTCAGATTTCGTTTAACAGGTTCTGTTCATATCGATTATTCAGATGCAGCTGGCACCTTGTTATTAAATATTGGAGAGCAAGCGTGGAGTGAAGAAATTTGTCAGGCATTTGATATTCCTCCTCATATTTGTCCGCCGCTTATCTCATCAGAGGAAGAGGTTGGTACACTATTTCCGCACATTGCACGTGAGACGGGGATCGAAGAGGGTGCAAAAGTCTTTGCTGGCGGGGCAGACAATGCTTGCGGAGCAATTGGTGCTGGTATTTTATCCTCTGGCCGCACGTTATGCAGCATTGGCACATCTGGCGTCATTCTCTCTTACGAAGAGGGTCATGAAAGAGAGCTTCAAGGAAACCTGCATTTGTTCCATCATGCAAAAAAAGACGCTTTCTACACAATGGGTGTGACCCTTTCAGCAGGATATAGCCTTAACTGGATAAAACATTTACTGGCTCCAGAGGAATCGTTCCAATCACTTTTAGAAGGTGCGGTTGATGTCGCGCTAGGAGCAAATGGATTGCTCTTCACTCCATATTTAGTCGGGGAAAGAACACCTCATGCGGATTCTATCATTCGTGGAAGCTTGATTGGATTAGACAGCCGGCATGAAAGGGCACATGTCGTTAGGGCTGTGCTAGAAGGGATTACTTTCTCGTTAAATGAATCGATCGCTTTATTCAGGCAAGCTGGGAAACACATAGATTCAATTGTCTCCATTGGAGGCGGTGCAAGAAGCCGGACATGGCTTCAAATGCAAGCAGACATTTTTCAGGCTGAGGTCATCCAGTTAGACAATGAACAAGGGCCTGCTTTAGGAGCAGCTATACTTGCCGCCGTTGGCTGCGGCTGGTATCCGTCGCTTGAAGCATGTGCGGAACAGTTTATCCACCAAGCAGCTGTCTATGAGCCAGAGCAGCAGCATGCAAGTATATATGCTGATCTGTTTCATCTGTATCAAAAGGTCTATACACAAACAAGAGATATCCATGCGGGGTTAGAACAATACCGTTCCGTCTAGCAAAAAGGGTGACATGAAAGGAGGTGATGAGCTCGCTTCATCTTAGAGAAGGCAGAACAATTTTAATGAAAAAAGGAGATGGATGGAAAATGAACTTGAAAAGATTGAGGCTATTGTTTGTGATGTGTATTGGATTTGTGCTGACACTGACGGCTGTACCAGCTCATGCGGAAACGATCTATGACAATAGAATAGGCAATCACAGCGGGTACGATTTTGAATTATGGAAGGATTACGGAAATACCGCAATGACACTCAATAACGGCGGGGCATTTAGCGCGCAATGGAACAATATCGGAAATGCTTTGTTTCGAAAAGGGAAGAAGTTTGATTCCACTAAAACTCATCATCAACTTGGCAACATCTCCATCAATTACAACGCAGCCTTTAACCCAGGCGGGAATTCCTACTTATGTGTCTATGGCTGGACACAATCTCCATTAGCTGAATACTACATTGTTGAGTCATGGGGCACCTATCGCCCAACAGGAACGTATAAAGGATCATTTTATGCCGATGGAGGCACATATGACATTTATGAAACGCTACGTGTCAATCAGCCTTCTATTATTGGAGACGCTACCTTTAAGCAATATTGGAGTGTACGTCAAACAAAACGTACGAGCGGTACTGTATCCGTCAGTGAGCATTTCAGAAAATGGGAAAGCCTAGGTATGCCAATGGGGAAAATGTATGAAACAGCATTAACTGTAGAAGGCTACCGAAGCAACGGAAGTGCGAATGTGTTTACCAACCAGCTGATGATTCGATAAATCTAATGAAAAAAAGCCAGCAGTTTTTTTTGCTGGCTTTTCTTCTGTCTATCATCATTTTTCAACTTCAACTCTGCCAGAAAAGAACGTCGCGCCGCCGCCCATATCTGCCAGCCGATCAGGTGTTAGTCTATTGACTAGCTGTTTTTTGCCTTTTTGATCTGCCCATAATCCTTGACTGACCACAACACCAGGTAATACATTGTGACCAACTGACACGGCGAGCTCGCATTCTCCTCGGTCATTCAGCACACGCACCATGTCACCATCTTCAATCTCTCTTGCCTTTGCATCCTCTTCATTCATGTGAAGCTTAGGAAACTTCTCGAGCTTTCGATGCTTTTCATGAAGTGAGAAGGTCGAATTAAGAAAATTATGATTCGGTCCCGGTATGAAGGTAAGTGGATATTCGCTTTCTTGATAGAGCGGCACATAGGTTGGAAGCGCTGGATACCCGTCTTTTTTCATTTGTTCCGAATAAAGCTCAATTTTCCCGCTTGGGGTAGAGAGCTTTAAGTCTTGGAAAGGTCCTCTTTTTGCTTTAATCCATTTCTTTTCTTTTAATGCTTCGTATGAAATGTCCTCATAATGCGGATTTTCTGGATGATGAAGGGCTTGTTCCATGAGTTCCGCATCTGTCTCGCGGAAGGCTGCATCTTCAAAGCCCATCGCATGGGCTAACAAGCGGAACACTTCTGTATTGGATTTGCTTTCTCCATAGCGTTCAATTACTGGCTCTTGAATTTGAATATAATGGTGCCAGTATGATGTATAGAAATCCTCATTTTCAAAGGCGGATGTGGCCGGCAGGACAATGTCTGCATACTTAGCTGTCTCTGTTAGAAATAGGTCGTGAACGACTGTAAATAAATCCTCTCTCAGCAAACCTTCTCTTACTTTATTTGCTTCAGGCGCGACAACAGCTGGGTTTGACGAGTAAACAAAGAGTGAATCAATGGAAGGCGCTGCATTCGTCAGCACACTGCCTAGCTGATTCATATTAAATGATCTTGGCGTGCGTTCCTTTAATAAATCCGGCCGCTGAAGAGCTGTTTCATTATAGCTCAGAAAAGAAGAGTTTGATTTCATCGCACCGCCTCCCTTGTAGAGCCACTGGCCAGTCAGGGCAGGGAGGCAGGAAATGGTACGAATACTCATCCCGCCATTATCATGGTGCTGCAAACCATTGCCAATACGAATAAGAGATGGCGATGTCTCTGCGTACATTCTTGCGAGTGTCACGATGTCCTTTTTTGAAACCCCGGTGATCCCCTCAACAGTGTCTGGATCATACTGCTTCACATGCTCACGCAGCTCCTTATGACCGGTTGTATAAGTTTCTAAAAAGGCTTCATCTGTCAATTCTTCTTTAAAAAGAACATGCATGATGCCAAGGGCAAGGGCACTGTCAGTACCAGGTCGAAGCGGAATGAACCAATCTGCCATCCGTCCGGTTTGGTTTTTGTGAACATCAATCACAACAATCTTTGCTCCTTGCTTTCGGGCTTTTTGCGCGAGGGTGATTTGATGCATATTGGTTGACACAGCATTGATCCCCCAAAAGATAAATAGTTTCGTATGAATGGTGTCTTCTGGGTCGGTCCCGATGCTTGCACCCATTGTATATTTATAGCCGGTCGTTCCTGCTGACTGACAGATGGTCCTGTCTAACTGACTTGAACCAAGACGATAGAAAAAGCGGCGGTCCATGCCTTCTGCATTCAGATTGCCCATATTCCCATAGAAGCTGTAAGGCAGAATACTTTCTGGACCTTTTTCTTCAATGAGCTTTGTCCATTTTTGCCGAATGGTTTCAATGGCTTCTTCCCATGTAATCGGAGCAAATTGTCCATCGCCTTTGCGGCCAACACGCTTCAAAGGAGTGGTCAGCCGCTTTTCATCATATAATCGGGCTGTGACATTCCGCACTTTGTTACATATATTGCCTTGGGTGACGGGGTGGTCTGGATCTCCCTGCACTTTTACGATCTTTCCATTTTCTTTATGTATCAAAAGACCGCACTGATCCGGGCAATCTAACGAACAAACTGATTTGAATATTCCGTCTTTCATTGCTGTAAAATCGGTCATGAATTTTTGGCTCCTTTTCTGAAATCCGTTATCTCTTTATATGGACTTTATTTTAGCATGTTCGGAGATGGAAGGTAAGAAAGAGATGATGAATTGAAGAAAATGAAAAAAAGCCCCTCAAGAGGGACTTTTAAAAACGGGTGATCTGTACAGGAAATTCTTTTACCCCAAAAACAAAAGTGCTTTGAATAGGGTTTAGCTGATCTGCCGCGCAGGTGATATCCTGATACGTCTGGAGTAAAACCTCAAGTGCAATGTTGCTTTCAAGGCGGGCAAGCGGTGCACCGAGACAAAAATGAATGCCAAAGCCAAAGCTCATATGCGGGTTTGATTTTCGGTCAAGACGGAACGTATCTGGATCGTCAAATTTCTGTTCATCGCGATTTGCTGAAGCGACCCAGTTAATGAGATAGTCTCCTTTTTTAATTTTTGAGCCTGCAATCTCAACATCCTCGGCCGCGATTCGCCCAATGGCTTGAACAGGCGGGTAATAGCGTAACGTTTCTTCGGTCAATTGAGGAATAAGAGAGGGGTCTTGCCGTACTGCTTCGGCGATATGCGGCTGCTCTGTCAGCAGTCTTACTGCATTTGTAATCAAATTGGTCGTTGTCTCATTACCAGCAACTAGTAATAGAATACAAAAACCAAGTAGTTCATTCTCGGTTAAACGCTCACCATCGATGTCTGCTTGAATAAGAAGTGAGATCAGGTCATCAGCAGGGGCTTCTTTTCGTTTTTGGATTAAGTGTGCAAAATAAGCGGACAGCTCTTCCTCTGCGCGTTTCTGCATATCGACGACTGCTTGAATGGCTTCTTTTGATTCATCCTTTGCACCTGCTACTAGGGCATCAGAATGTTTCTTAATGAACGCTCTATCCTTTATCTCTGCGCCAAGAAGCTCAGCAATGATCATGACAGGCAGGGGAGCTGCTAGATCTTCCACGATATCAAACGTACGCTGATCTTTCACTTGTTGCAGCAGGTCATGTGTCAAGTCTTTAATGTTATCTTCTAATTGTTTGATCGCTTTTGGCGTGAATGCTTTATTCACGAGTGCTCTCATTTTTGTATGTTTTGGCGGGTCCATTGTTAAAATACTCGTTTTTGTCGTGCTTCTTCCTCGCTGTGATGAGAACACTTTTGGCTGCTTCAGAACAGACTGGATATCCGCATATCGAAAGAGATCCCAGCACTTTCTTGTTTCATCATATCTAATATCACTCTCGGCACGTAGCTCATTGTAAATAGGGAACGGGAAAAGAAGGTCATCGGTCGAACGGATTTCTTTCATTGGAATGACATTGATATAGTTTTCTTTCACTTTCATTATGAACGCTCCTTTTTCACTTGGTTTCCCTTTCACGGTATCACCCGTAAAATATCATTTCAACGGACATGTTTTCTAAAATATGTCAATAGTCTAATCGAAAGATTCAAGCACATTCGTCTTATAGGAAAATAGGAATCCATTAGAAATGATAGCGTTTTCTATAAATTAGAATTGAAGTCACCGAAACCAAAAATAAAATGGGGAATTCAGTCGAACGAAAGGGTACTATGATGCAAATACATATAGTTCTTTAGATCTAAATTGTTGTTTTGCAAAAGCGCAGTCAGTATACATACAGCAAGCGGTTGAACGCGTATTCGGGACTTTTGGAAAGCGCTGGCTCTTTCTTGACACGATTTCTCATCATGTTACGATAACTAACGTGCGAAAAACACGAACAAAAAGCGAACGAGGGAGAGGATCAATATCATTGATCAAAAGAAAGTTGCTTTCATTGGAGCAGGTTCTATGGCGGAAGGAATGATTGCAGGGATTGTGCGATCAGGACAAATGCCGCTAGGCCAAATTTACGCAACAAACAGACAAAATCAACTTCGATTGAATGAACTAACGACACGTTACGGAATACAAACAGCCACAATGGATTCTTTTCCTTTTGAAGAAATGGATATGTTGATTCTGGCCATGAAGCCAAAGGATGCTGAAACAGCACTTGAATCGTTAAAACCTCATATTCAGAGTGACCAGCTGATCTTGTCTGTCCTTGCAGGTGTGAAGCAATCTTATATTGAAGATATGCTGCATGAAGGGCAGCCCGTGATGAGGATCATGCCGAATACATCAAGTACAATCGGGGCTTCAGCGACCGCTTTATGTGCTGGACGTTATGTGAAAGACGCCCATATCAGCATGAGTCAGGCGCTTTTATCTGAAATGGGCGAAGTGTATACCATTCAGGAAGAACAGATGGATATTTTCACTGGCATTGCCGGAAGCGGACCAGCCTATTTTTATTTCTTAATGGAAAGAATCGAAGAAGCAGGAGAAGAAGCAGGTTTATCTAAGGAATTGTCTCGCCAAATTGGCGCGCAGACACTTCTCGGTGCTGCGAAAATGCTGCAAGAAACAGAGGAAGATCCTTCTACTCTAAGAGAGAAAATTACGTCACCAAATGGAACAACAGCGGCAGGTCTGAATGCATTAGATGATTTTGGCGGAGGAGAAGCAATCAAGCAAGCCGTCAAACATGCTGCCGATCGATCAAAAGAGATCAGCAAACAGCAAAAACAAAAAGTATCTATATAAATAGAGCTCAGGTACAGGAGTGATAAGGTGTACGCAGATAAAGAGAGAAAACGAATTGTTGTGAAAATTGGAAGCAGCTCTCTTACTAGCTTTCAAGGGGAGATTAGTTTAAAAAAACTAGAAAACCTCGTCAATCAAATTGTGAAACTCAAAGATGAAGGACACGAAGTCATTTTGGTTTCATCCGGTGCGGTTGCAGCTGGTTACCGAAAACTAGGTTTTATCGATAGACCTAAAACACTGCCGGAAAAACAGGCATCTGCCTCAATCGGGCAAGGGCTTTTAATGGAATCATATTCTACTTTATTTTTATCACACGGTTATATTGCCTCACAGCTTTTAATCACAAGAAGTGATTTTTCAGATGAAACGCGCTATCAAAATGTGCGCAACACGATGAATGTGTTATTAGATCGAGGCATCATTCCGATTATTAATGAAAATGATACAGTGACGATTAATCGCTTGAAGTTCGGAGATAACGATACATTGTCTGCAAAAGTAGCTGGACTCATTGATGCGGATTTCCTTGCCATTTTATCTGATATTGATGGCTTGTATGAAGAGAACCCGCATACAAATCCGAATGCGAAGAGAATTCTTGAAGTCACAGACATCACAGAAGACATCGAAGCAGCAGCTGGAGATGCAGGCAGCAGTGTGGGCACAGGTGGAATGAAATCAAAGCTCGATGCGTTTAAAATTTCAATGGCCGCTGGCATTAATGGCTTTTTAGGAAAAGCAGATACGCCTCACATTTTAGACAAAGCAATCAATGGAACAGAGGACGGCACTTATTTTACCGCTGATGAGAATTTAGCACCGCTGAATTACAAGAAGCAGTGGATTGCCTTTCATTCTGGACCAAAAGGCGAGATCGTTATTCAAAAGAAATCACAGGAACACCTCATGCACCGGGAGAAATGCCTTGATTCCGATGGCATTGTCAATGTAAAGGGTTCGTTTAAAAAAGGCGATGTCGTCCGTATTTTAGATCAAGATGGTAGAGAAATCGGGCTTGGTATTGTGAATTATCCATCTGATGAACTTGCACAAGGCAGTGACTCGTTACAGGATGAAGTGGTTCATGTCGTCGATCTTGAAGCTTTTGTTTGTCATTTAGATTTATCGATACCCGTTTGTTAACAAAAAGGGAGGAATTTCATGACACTGACAGCTGAAGTTGTCACATCGGTCAAAGAAAAAGCGAAAAAAGCAAAGCACGTTTCAAAAAAACTAGGTTTACTTCATACAGAGGATAAAAACGAGGCTCTGCTTAAACTAGCAGAAGCGTTAGAACAAAATAGCACCTTCATCTTACAAGAGAATCAAAAAGATATAGATGCTGGGAAGGAAAAGGGCTTCTCAGAGGCACTCTTGGATCGTTTAATGTTAAATGAAGAAAGAATTCATGAGTTTGCCGAAAGCTTGCGGCTTGTGACGAGATTAACAGATCCTGTTGGAGAAATATTGGATGAATGGACTCTTGAAAACGGCTTGCATGTGAAAAGCCGAAGAGTACCGCTCGGCGTGATCGGGATGATCTATGAAGCGAGACCGAACGTCACTGTCGATGCAGCAGGGCTTGCCCTTAAGGCAGGTAACGCAGTGATTTTAAAAGGCGGTTCCTCCGCTATTTCTTCCAACAAAGCCATTGTGAGTGTTATTCATGAAGCGTTGGATCAAACAAAGATTCCGCGTGATGCAGTGCAATTGATTGAACAAACAGATCGTTCATCGGTTCAAGCGATGCTTCATCTAAAAGAATGGATTGATGTCTTAATTCCGCGAGGCGGAGCTTCTTTAATCAAAACAGTGGTTGAACAATCTACGATTCCCGTCCTTGAAACAGGAACAGGAAACTGTCATGTCTTTATTGATCAAACAGCCAATGTGAAAAAAGCCATTGAGATCGTCATCAATGCAAAAACGAATCGTCCAGCTGTATGTAATGCGCTTGAAACGCTGATCATCCATCGCGATTGGCTGAAAGAGAATGCGGCATCATTGAATGAAGCCCTGCAGGAGCACCATGTCACCGTTCATGGCGATGAGGCTGCACTGTCTCATTTTTCAAACGCCATTCCTGCTGAGGAAGTGGACTGGACAGATGAGTATTTAAGTCTTGACCTTGCCGTAAAGGTAGTTGATTCAATCGACGAAGCGATCCACCATATTGAAAAGTACGGTACAAAACATTCAGAAGCCATCGTGACAGAGGATGAAAAGCAGGCACTCACGTTTTTAAACGAAGTCGATGCGGCGGCGGTTTATCATAACGCATCTACTCGCTTTACAGATGGAGGTGCACTTGGATATGGGGCTGAAATTGGCATCTCTACACAAAAACTGCACGCCAGAGGACCAATGGGACTTTCAGCACTCACAACAACGAAGCTGCTTCTTTCTGGTGACGGTCAGATTAGAAGCTAGATGAGATTCAAAAAACACTACCTTTTTCATGGGGGTAGTGTTTTTTTGATGCAGATATTTATTGGCTGGAACAGGTTTTCTTCATCACTTTCTCAAACTTAAAAAATTCAAATTCCTCAGGTGCTGTAGGCTCATTTTTTTGGTCAGTTTCATGAGGTGCGTTTGGATCTGGATGTTTCATATGATAAAACTCCACAATTTGAAAGCCGCATTTATTGACATAGAAATGAATGTTGCGTTTTTCAAAATACGGGGTCACAACCTCCCAAACAATCGTTTCTGGATATTTCGCCTCGATGGCTTTCCATGCAGCCTGACCAATGCCTTTTCCGTGTGAGGATGAAGAGATGTATAATAAGTCAACTGAGTTGTGGTGGGTCTCTTGGTTGATTTTAATGACAACGCCGCCTGCCTTTTCGCCATTTAGCATCATATGATAAACAATGTGTTCATTCGAATGAAAAGATGCATCAATCACATCATCTGGAGGAATCGGTCCATCATGCGCATCGCCAAATGCGTCGATCACGCCAGCTGTAAAAGCTTTCTGTAGCTCAATTTTCATAAAAGGGAAGTCCTCTTTTTTGGCAAGTTCTAATGTCACTTCATGTTGAATGATGTTGTTCATGTTTATATCCTTTCCAAGCGTAGTGGTGTTCTGCATGTTATCATAAAGGGTGGAGTAACTCCATAGTCAAGAGGGGAGCCTTAATGATGATGAATGATGTGCAAAAAACTTTTTTCACTGGAGAATTTGCCAAGTTATTTGATGTAAAGAAAGATACTTTGTTTTATTACGATAAAATTGGTTTATTTAAGCCAGCTGGTGTTCATGAAAATGGGTACCGTTACTATACCCTTGAGCAATTTGATCATTTTATAGCGATTCAATCCCTTCGAGCTGTGCAATTTCCGATAAAAGAGTTAAAACAATATTTCACTGAGCCTTCTCGCGAAAGGCTCCAACGCCTAGCAGCTGAACAAATAGACAAGGTCAAACAAGAGATTGAAAAACTTCAAGATATCCAGTCTTTTCTTATGCGGGTCATGGAGACGACGCAGGAACTATCATCTGTAAAAATAGGAGAGGTGCTGTTTCAAGAGCTCCCAGAAGAACCAGTTGTATTAAGCGTGTCAAACCCGATTGACATGAATACATCCGTAGAAGAAATATCTCGTATTGTTGGACATTTTCTAAAGGAAATTGGCATAAAAGGGGCTGCGGCAAATGGAGCTGTCTTAAAAAAGGAGCAGTTCCTTCAGCGTCAATATCATCAGTCAGATCAGTTGTTTTGCCGAATGGAAGCGCCGGAAGCAGTTAAAAAACCTGCGGGCATTTATGCGGTGATGTATGATCAAGGATCATATGAAGTGATTGAATCTGCTTATTCGCGCTTGTTAGATGAAATTGAAAAAGAGGACATGATGCTGGATGGAGATGTATTTGAGGAGTATTTGCTTCATTCACTCATGTCTAAAGATGAAGCAGAGTATATAACGAAACTCAGTGTAAAAGTGAAAAAGCGTTTAGAGTAACCAAAAAAGGATAGACCGCATGGATGCGAGTCTATCCTTTTTTATCTTTAACCGACTTGATTCTCCGTAAATTGGCTCATATATAAGTCTGCATAGAACCCATTTTGTTTTAAGAGTTCGCTGTGCGTTCCTTTTTCAATGATGGTGCCATCTTTCATGACTAGAATAAGGTCGGCATCTTTGATCGTCGACAGTCTGTGTGCAATAACGAAGCTCGTTCTGCCTTTCATCAACTCATTCATCGCCTTTTGAATGTGCATCTCTGTCCGTGTATCCACACTGCTCGTCGCTTCATCTAGTATTAAGATCTTTGGATCAGATAAAATCGCACGGGCGATGGTTAACAGCTGGCGCTGACCTTGGGACAGATTGCCGGCATCTTCTGTTAAGAGTGTGTCATATCCGTCTGGAAGCGTGCGGATGAAGTCGTCAGCATAAGCATGTTTGGCGGCTTTGATGACATCCTCTTTTGAGACGTTCTGCCTGCCATAGGCAATATTGTCGTGAATCGTCCCTTCAAAAAGCCACGTATCCTGAAGAACCATCGCAAATAAGTCGCGTACTTGCTGACGGCTGAGATCAGTTGTTTTGACGCTGCCGATGCGGATAGAGCCTTGATCTAATTCATAGAAACGCATTAAAAGATTGATGATGGTTGTTTTTCCAGCGCCTGTTGGCCCAACAATCGCAACCGTTTGTCCTTCTTTGACATCTAAACTCAAATCTTTAATAATCGGATGGTCTTTTTCATATCCAAAATGAACTTGTTCAAAGCTCACATTGCCTGAAAGTGATTCAAGGTTAATTGCTGCATCTTCCTCGGCACTTTCTTCTTCCTCATCCAGGATTTCAAACACCCTTTCAGCAGAAGCAATCGCTGATTGAACCAAGTTGGCGACGCTTGAAGCTTGCACGAGCGGCTGAGACATTTGCTGCGTGTATTGGATAAATGCCTGCACATCCCCGACACGAATATTCCCGTTAATCACAAGAATACCGCCGGCTACACTGACTGCCACATAACCTAGGTTCCCGATAAACGTCATCAATGGCATCATTAATCCGGATATGAACTGCGCTTTTCTTGATGATTCATACAGCTGTTCGTTTAATTGATCAAATGTATCAATCGCTTTCTTTTCGTAGCCATATGCACGCACCGTTTGATGCCCTGTGAACATTTCATTAATATGTCCATTGATCATTCCTAACTCTTTTTGCTGCGCTTTAAAATGTTTTTGAGAAAATGACGTAATGCCGCGAATGGCAAACAGGCTGAGCGGCAGTGTTAAACAAACAAGCAATGTCAGCAGCGGACTAATCAAGAGCATCATGACAACAATCCCAATGACCGTGATAACAGATGTAATCACTTGGGTGAGTGCCTGCTGAAGCGAAGTATTAATATTATCAATATCATTCATCACACGGCTCAGCGTGTCCCCATGGGTTGTTTTATCAAAATACCGAAGGGGGAGACGTGTGAGCTTGTCATTTGCTTCTTGCCGTAATTCAGCAATGGTCTGTTGGGAGACACCCGCCATCACATATTGCTGGACAAATGAAAAGAGAGAGGCAACGACATATAAAAGGACAAGCAATAATAAAATACGTGAAATGACATCAAATTGAACGGCTGTTCCTTGAGTAAAGCTGTCAAATAGGGAAGAGGTGGCATCCCCTAGCAGCTTTGGACTAATGACGTTAAAAACGGTTGAACCGACTGCTGCAATGAAAACAAGGATCAGCTGAAATTTTCTCGGTTTCAAATAACCAATCAAACGAAGCAGTGTTTTCTTAAATTCCTTTGGTTTTGCGACAGGCCCTCTAGGGTGGCCACCTTTATGGCCCATGCCGGAAGACATTTTCTTACTCATCCTCGCTCCACCTCCTGACCTTCCTGTGATGCAACAATTTCTTGATAGACAAGATTGTCCTTCAGTAATTGTTCATGTGTTCCGATACCAGCAATTTTTCCTTCATCTAGTACGATGATTTTATCACTATGCTTCACTGTGCTGATTCTTTGCGCCACAATGATTAGAGCGGCATGTGCTTTTTCGGCTTCTAAAGAAGCCCGAAGCTTTGCATCTGTTTTATAATCAAGTGCTGAGAAACTATCGTCAAACAGATAGAATGACGGCTTTCTCACTAGCGCTCTTGCAATAGAGAGACGCTGCTTTTGACCACCAGATAGATTCGATCCACCCTGGTCAATTTCCGCATCGATGCCGCCATCTTTTTGTAAAACAAATTCTTCTGCCTGCGCCGTGCGCAGCGCCTGCCAGACGTCTTCATCGCTTGCATCCTGCCTGCCAAAGCGCACATTATCGGCAATGGTTCCACTAAATAAAACCGCTTTTTGAGAAACATAGCCCATCTGGCTTCTTAGTTTCTTCTGAGGCAGCTCTCTAATGTCTACACCATCTAGTGTAATCCGGCCTTCTGTTGCTTCGTAAAAGCGCGTCATTAGCTGGAGAAGGGTGGTTTTCCCTGATCCTGTACTTCCGATAATAGCTGTCGTTTCACCGGTTTTGGCTTCAAACGTAATGTCTTGAACCGCCGGCTTTTCCGCATTTGAGTAATAAAATGACACATCCTCAAAGCGAATGGATTGTGCGGGCGCACGAAGGTCAGTAACCGTTCCTACATTGTCTTGAATTTTCGGTTCCATGTTTAACACTTCGTTCATGCGTTTAGCTGATGCTTGTGCTCTTGGGACCATAATGAAACTCATTGACAGCATAATAAGTGCCATCAAAATCATCATCGCATATTGGATAAAGGCAATAAGATTCCCAACTTCCATCTCTCCGGCATCAATTCGGTTTGCACCAAGCCAGACAATGCCGATATTTGTGAAGTTCATGATGATGAGCATAAATGGAAACAAGTAAGCCATTAAACGGTTGACTCTAAGACCGGTATCCTTGTAGGATGTGTTGGCTTCTTGAAAACGTTCCTTTTCATCATCTACACGGTTAAAAGCACGAATGACCCGGATGCCTGAAAGAGATTCTCGCATAATTAAATTCAGCCGGTCTGTTTTTTTCTGAAGCTGGCCAAAGAGCGGAATGGCTTTCCTCGATACTAAATAGATAAATCCGCCAAGAAGGGGAAGGGCTGCTAAAAAGATGAGAGACAGGACAGCATCGCGGGATACAGCCAAAATAATTCCGCCCACAAGCATGAGCGGGGCTCTCGTCATCATTTGTAAAATCATGATCGTAACATCTTGGACTTGTTTCACGTCATTTGTCGATCTTGTAATAAAGGAAGACGTTCCGATCTTTTGAAATTC
The DNA here is from genome assembly GCF_046535585.1 of Bacillus sp. SIMBA_005. Lineage (NCBI taxonomy): Bacteria > Bacillati > Bacillota > Bacilli > Caryophanales > Bacillaceae > Bacillus > Bacillus sp. SIMBA_005. The sequence continues at coordinate 192,096 of NZ_JAWRWI010000008.1, forward strand.
TTCTAGTGAAAATTGTTCAACATGCACAAATAATTGTCTTCTCATATCACGCCCGAAGCCAAGTGCAGTCTTTGAGGACAAGTAAGACTTCCAGATCGTGAGCAAGATGGCAAGTAAAGAACAAGCCACCATCCAGCCGCCAACCTTCCATATATAAGCAATATCTCCTTGGACGATCCCAACATCGACGATATCTGCCGTAAGCGTCGGTAAATACAGCTGGAGCATACTGCTTAAAAAGGTGAGGATCACAATGGACACAACGGATAGCCGATATGGCTTTAAAAACGATAAAATTGATTTCATACAAATACCTTTCTTCCATATAGTGTGTTGTTCTGTAACTCATCATATACAAAGTGGGATTATTTCCACAAATGAAATGTCTTGTTTTAATGAATTATTTATATTGTTCAATTTTAGAAAAGAAATCCTTCACAAACACATAAAAATCATGAGCAGAAGGAGACATTTCTCTTGTTTTAGAAGCAATAATTCCAACAGTTCTTCTCACCTGCGGAAAATCGATCGGAATTTTCGCTGTAAATCGAGGTGTGGTTTCATAAAAAGCACTTTCGGGTAATAAGGTAACGCCCATACCTGCTGATACGAGACCTTTAATGGCGTCTAAATCTTCTCCTTCAGATGAAATGGTTGGCTCATAGCCTGCCTGCTTACAAGCATCAACCGCAATTTGTCTCAGGACATATCCTTCCGGAAATAACACGAAATGATCTTTTCTTAAATCACTTAAATGAATACTCCTTTGTCCGCTAAAGGGGTGGCTGACAGGAAGCAAAGCATAAATGCTTTCTGAAAACAAAATATTTCCTTCAATTTGAGGATCGTTTGTCGGAACAGGTCCTAAAAAGGCAAGATCAATATCTCGATTTTTTACAGCTTCAATGAGAAATTTATAGGATCCTTGACGAAGTAAAAAATCGACCTCTGGGTATTCCTGCTTAAAGGCGGAAATGACAGAAGGCAGTACTTGGCTTGCTAGGCTAGTAGGAAAGCCGATATTGACGGTTCCTTTGTGCGGATCTAAATATTCATCAATTTGCTCTTTCGCATAATCAATGGCTTTTAGTGCCGTTCTGACATGATCTAAAAATTGTCTGCCGATCTTCGTTAATTTGATATTTCGTCCTTCTCGTTCGAATAAGGCCACTCCAAGTTCTTCTTCTAAATTCGCAATCTGCCGGCTGATAGCAGATTGGGCAACATGTAAGTTTTCAGCCGCTTCTGACACGTGTTCACGGTCTGCGACTTCTACAAAATAACGCAACTGACGAAGCTCCATTTTTACACTTCACACCCATCTATCTCAAAAAGAGATTGTTTTCATCTAAATTATATATTGTTTATATTAATTTGAAAACTTAAAATAAGTTACAGAGTTTGTGAGATTTTATTACTGTGAAAAAACGGATCTTTTAAACGGGGGAGAGAAACGATGACTTATAATCAACTACCACAACCACAAGGTCTCTACCGTCCTGAATTTGAACATGATGCATGTGGGATCGGACTGTACGCTCATTTAAAAGGGGAAGCGACACACAGCATCGTCAAAAAGGGATTACAAATGCTGTGCCAGCTTGATCACCGCGGCGGGCAAGGCAGTGATCCGTATACAGGTGATGGTGCCGGCTTAATGGTACAGCTGCCAGACGCTTTCTTTAGAAAAAGCTGCAAAGACTTTGCACTTCCTGAAAAGGGCCGTTACGGGGTAGGGATGGTCTTCTTTTCAAAAGAGGATGACGAGAAAACGCGTCAAGCCATCGAGCAAAAAATCAACGGATTCATTAAGCAAGAAGGTCAAACATTAATTGGCTGGAGAACAGTTCCTGTTGATGCCGGGAAAATTGGTACTGTCGCAGCGAAGAGCTGCCCGGTTGTGAGGCAAGTCTTTATCGGGGCAAACGACAACATCACAGATGGTCTGTCATTTGAAAGAAAATTATATGTCATTCGGAAGCAGGCTGAGAACTGGGGAACAGCAGAGGAAAAGCAATTTTACTTTGTCAGCTTGTCGAGTCAAACCATTGTATACAAGGGGCTTTTAACATCAGATCAAGTCGATGCTTTTTATCTTGATCTTCAGGATGAAACATTTGTTTCTGCATTTTCACTTGTTCATTCACGATTTAGTACAAATACATTTCCTACATGGGAAAGGGCTCATCCAAACCGTTACTTGATTCACAACGGTGAAATTAACACATTAAGAGGAAACATCAATTGGATGAGAGCAAGAGAACAACAATTCGTGTCTGAAGCCTTCGGAAACGATTTAGACAAGATTTTGCCAGTGCTGAATGCAGACGGAAGTGATTCATCCATTTTAGACAATGCCTTTGAATTTTTCGTACTTGCAGGGCGAACTCCTGCTCATACAGCAATGATGCTGATTCCTGAGCCTTGGACGGAGAATACGCACATGTCAAAAGAGAAACGGGCATTTTATGAATACCATAGTTCTCTTATGGAGCCGTGGGATGGGCCAACAGCCATTTCCTTTACTGATGGTAAACAAATCGGTGCCATCTTAGATCGTAACGGACTAAGACCTGCGAGATACTACGTTACAAATGATGATCATATTATTTTCTCTTCTGAGGTCGGCGTAATCGACACAAATGAAGAGGATGTGAAGTATAAAGATCGTCTTGAGCCAGGTAAAATGCTGCTAATTGATTTAGAAGAAGGACGTATTATTTCTGACGAAGAAGTGAAATCTTCGATTGCGAATGAACTTCCTTATCAAAAATGGCTCGATGAAGAAATGGTTCACGTCAATCGCTCTGAAGAAAATTCAGAAAATTCTAGTATAATGGATGATTTATTGACGCGCCAGCGCGCATTCCATTATACGTACGAGGACATTCAAAAATATTTAATTCCTTTACTAGAAGAAGGAAAGGACCCAATCGGCTCGATGGGAAGTGATACACCGCTTGCTGTGTTATCAGATCGTGCGCAGTCGCTGTTTTCTTATTTTAAACAGCTGTTTGCTCAAGTGACAAACCCGCCAATTGATGCCATTCGTGAGCAGCTCGTTACATCGACCATGACTTGGTTAGGTGCTGAGGGAGATATTTTACATCCAAATGAATATTCATGCCGAAGAATTAAACTTTATACACCTGTTTTAACAAGCGGGCAGTTTAACGGCTTGAAAACGATTGTTCACAATGCCTTTAAAAGCAAAACGATTCATACACTTTTTACAGATGACCTAAGACGCGGTCTGGATGCAATGTTTGAAGAGGCAGAAAAAGTGATCCGTGAAGGTGTATCTTTATTAATCCTTTCCGATCGTGAAATGACGGAAGAAAAAGTGCCGATTCCACCTCTTCTTGCATTAAGTGCACTGCATCAGCATCTTGTGCGTCAAGGCTTACGGACAAAGGTGAGTCTGATCGTTGAATCTGGAGAAGTAAGAGAGGTCCATCATTTTGCCGCACTGATTGGCTACGGAGCAGATGCCATTCATCCTTACCTTGTGTATGAAACGTACAAACAGTTGATTGCAGAAGAAGCGATCTCTTTCAGCTTTGATGAAGCAGTCACAAAGTTTGGTAAAAGCGTAACCGAAGGTGTCGTCAAAGTCATGTCTAAAGTAGGGATTTCTACTGTGCAAAGCTACAGAGGAGCGCAAATCTTTGAAGCCGTCGGCATTAGTGAAGACGTCATTCAGGCGTATTTCACAGGAACAGCTTCTCAGCTTGGCGGGATTGACCTTGAGACCATTGCACATGAAGCAAAACTCCGTCATGAAGCGGGGTATCAGGCAGCGACTGACCAAACACTCGAATCAGGAAGTGATTTTCAGTGGAGAAAAAATGGTGAGCACCATGCCTTTAATCCAAAAACGATTCATACGCTTCAGTGGGCATGCCGCAATGAAGATTACGATCTATTTAAGCAATATACAAAGGCTGCGGACGAAGAAAGAATCGGCTTCCTTCGAAATTTATTTGCTTTCCAGCCAAAACAAAAACCAGTTCGTTTGGAAGACGTTGAATCTGCTGAATCCATCGTGCGCCGGTTCAAGACAGGTGCTATGTCATTTGGATCTTTAAGTAAAGAAGCGCATGAAGCACTTGCGATTGCCATGAACCGAATTGGCGGTAAAAGTAACAGCGGAGAAGGCGGAGAAGATCCTGCGCGCTTTACAGTTGACGAGCACGGCGATGATCGCAGAAGTGCGATTAAACAAATTGCTTCTGGACGCTTTGGCGTAAAGAGCCATTATTTGGTCAATGCAGATGAACTGCAAATTAAAATGGCGCAGGGAGCAAAACCTGGAGAAGGCGGACAGCTGCCAGGTAATAAAGTATACCCTTGGGTTGCCGATGTACGCGGATCTACTCCAGGCGTCGGATTGATTTCACCACCGCCTCATCATGATATTTATTCTATCGAGGATTTGGCGCAGCTGATCCATGATTTGAAAAACGCCAACCGTGATGCCCGCATCAGTGTCAAACTTGTGTCAAAAGCAGGCGTTGGTACGATTGCAGCAGGTGTTGCAAAAGGGACGGCGGATGTCATTGTAATCAGTGGATATGACGGCGGAACAGGAGCTTCGCCGAAAACAAGTATTAAACATACAGGACTTCCTTGGGAGCTTGGATTGGCAGAAGCGCATCAAACCCTTGTATTAAACGGTCTTCGAGAGCGAGTCGTTCTTGAGACAGATGGCAAATTAATGACAGGACGCGATGTTGTCATGGCTGCGATTTTAGGAGCAGAAGAATACGGCTTTGCGACAGCTCCACTTGTTGTTTTAGGGTGCGTCATGATGAGAGCATGCCACTTAGATACTTGCCCAGTCGGTGTCGCAACTCAAAACCCTGAACTTCGCAAAAAATTTATGGGTAATCCTGATCACATTGTCAACTTCATGATGTTTATTGCAGAGGAAGTAAGAGAGATTTTAGCTGAACTTGGCTTTACATCAATGGATGAATTGATTGGGCGTACGGATGTTTTATCCGTGAGCGAAAGAGCAAAAGCACACTGGAAAGCAGGTCAGCTAGACCTTGAAACACTGCTTTATCAGCCAGAAGGAGCTCGTACATTCAGAACACCGCAAAATCATAAAATTGATGAATCACTGGATATGAATGAAATTCTCCCTTATGTACAGGAAGCGCTGAATCATCAAACACCGGTTGATCTATCATTGAATATTCGCAATATCAATCGTGTGGCGGGAACCATTACTGGAAGTGAAGTGTCTAAGCGCTACGGAGAAGAAGGCTTGCCAGAGGATACGATCACACTAAGGTTCACTGGTTCCGCAGGACAAAGCTTCGGCGCATTTGTACCAAAGGGCATGTCTCTTTATTTAACAGGTGATTCAAATGATTATATCGGCAAAGGACTCTCTGGAGGCAAAATTGCGGTTAAAACCTCTGATCACTTTGTACAAATTGGACATGAAAACGTCATTGTCGGAAACGTCGCATTCTACGGAGCGACAAGCGGAAAAGCCTTTATTAACGGACGTGCAGGTGAACGCTTTGCCGTTCGTAATTCAGGGGTGCATGTGGTCGTTGAAGGAATCGGTGATCACGGCTGTGAATACATGACAGGCGGGCGTGTCGTCATTTTAGGAGACGTCGGAAAAAACTTCGGTGCAGGCATGTCTGGCGGCGTAGCTTACGTCCATACATCCGATGCGAAACAGTTCAAAAGAATGTGCAACATGGAAATGATCATGTTTGAAAAACTCACAGATCACGATGAAGAGCAAGAAGTAAAACAGCTGATTAAAGAGCACCTTCACTATACAAACAGCGTAAAAGCTTCGGCACTTTTAGAAAATTGGGCGCAAGAAAAGGATCAATTCATCAAGGTCATTCCGAGAAATTACAAAATGATGCTTCAAAGTATTGAAGAACAAAAACAAGCGGGCCTTAGTCATGAAGAAGCTGTTATGTTCGCATTTGAAGCAAACACAAAACCGAAAAATCAAGAAACGGCAAACGGGCAAAAAGCAGCCCTCGCTCATTAAGAAAGGGGAGAGGACAATGGGCAAAGCAACAGGTTTTATGGATTATAAAAGAGAAAAGCCAAATGAACGTGACCCTCTCACTCGTCAAAATGACTGGAAAGAATATTCAGCTCCTTATACAGATGAGGTATTAAAACAGCAGGGTGCTAGATGTATGGATTGCGGAACACCGTTTTGTCAAATTGGGATGGAGATCAGAGGCGGCGTTTCTGGCTGCCCGATCTACAATTTAATTCCAGAATGGAACGATCTTGTCTATCGCGGGAGATGGAAAGAAGCGCTTGAAAGACTACAAAAAACGAACAATTTCCCTGAATTTACTGGGAGAGTATGTCCAGCGCCTTGTGAAGGGTCATGTACAGTCGCGATCAATGATCCAGCTGTTTCGATTAAAAATATCGAACGCACGATCATTGATAAAGGCTTTGAAAATGGCTGGATTACACCTAGAATTCCTTCAAGCCGTACAGGGAAAAAGATCGCCATTGTCGGATCAGGACCAGCAGGACTTGCAAGTGCTGATCAATTAAACCAAGCAGGTCATGCCGTTACAGTATTTGAACGGTCTGACCGCCTTGGCGGACTGCTGACATACGGCATTCCAAACATGAAGCTGGACAAAGAAGTTGTTGAGCGCAGAGTCAAACTGCTAAGACAAGAAGGCATTGATTTTGTAACGAACACAGAAATCGGCGTGGATGTCACTGCCGATGAACTGAAAGAACAGTTTGATGCGGTCATCCTTTGTACAGGTGCACAAAAACAGCGTGACCTGTTAATTGAAGGCAGAGAAGCAAAAGGGATTCATCTGGCAATGGATTATTTAACACTTGCAACAAAAAGCATGCTTGATTCAGGATTTAAAGATAAAAACTTTATTGACGCAAAAGGTAAAGACGTGATTGTCATTGGTGGAGGAGATACAGGTGCTGACTGCGTCGCAACTGCACTTCGCCAAAAAGCAAAAAGTGTTGTTCAATTCGGAAAGCATCCAAAGCTTCCGGATACACGTGTAGGGGATAACATGTGGCCTGAACAGCCTTACGTCTTTTCACTCGATTATGCTTATGAAGAAGCACAAGCTAAGTTCGGGGAAGATCCGCGTCAATATTCCATTCAAACCACAAAAATTGTGGCAGATAAAAATGGAAAATTAAAAGAGCTTCATACGATTCAAATGGAAAAGGTGAAAAACGAGCATGGGAAGTTTGAATTTCATGAGATTCCAGGAACAGAAAAAGTATGGCCGGCTCAGCTAGTCTTTATTGCAATTGGTTTTGAGGGAACTGAACAGCCACTCGTGAAACACTTTGGCGTGGACAGCAAAAACAATCGCATTGACGCAAAGTATGGGGAGTATACAACAAATGTAGAAGGCGTATTTGCAGCGGGAGATGCAAGACGCGGGCAAAGCTTGATTGTCTGGGCAATTAATGAAGGCAGACAAGTGGCGCACGAGGTAGACCGTTATTTAATGGGGAGTTCGGTTCTGCCAAAATAGGTCAAACAAAGGGTGTTTACACATATAAAGAAAAGCCATGACCAACTAGTGGTCATGGCTTTTTATGATTCAGAAGATGTAATTTTACTTACTTCGTCATATTTAAAGGATGAACGTACCGTGACAAACGCAGAAGTGCGCGTTACGCTTAAAGTAGCAACATATCACCCAAAGAAAGTACGATTGGCAAATCATTTGTGTTTAGCAACTATATGAAGACAAATACGGCTTTTTCTCCCGCAGAAGAGGAAATGTGAACCGTCATAAGATGAAGAATCTGATGATTCTGGCATGACCTATGAAACGAACAATGATTTAAAAATGAATGCTCACATTATGATCGTTGAGTAAAATTTGCCGTCGTCACACAACATGAAAAAAGGTACCAAGGGAACAGTCCTGTACAGCCGCCAGAGTATGCGAGAAATAAAAACATGTATTTTAAATCTATGTTTAAATGATGGTACTTTCTAAAAATGATCACATGAGGGGTGTTTTATCATGAAAGAAAGACTCGTATTAGTGGGGAACGGTATGGCTGGTATTCGAAGCCTCGAAAACATTTTAAAAATTGACAGCGAACGATTTGAGATGACGGTATTTGGAAGCGAACCGCATCCCAACTATAACCGGATTCTTTTATCGAAGGTGCTTCAAGGAGATACGAAAATTGAAGATATTACACTAAATGATTGGAAATGGTATAAGGCGCATCATATTCAGCTTTTTACAAATGAAACCATTGTGAAGATCGATACAGAAAATCAAACAGTCACCAGTGATCAAGGACGGACCGTGCCTTATGACCGGTTGATTTTAGCAACTGGGTCACTTCCGTTTATTTTGCCGATTCCAGGAAGTGATAAAAAAGGTGTGACGGGTTTTCGGACATTGCAAGATACAGAGGAAATGGTCAATGTCTCTCACATGTACAAAAAAGCAGCAGTCATTGGGGGCGGGCTTCTTGGACTGGAAGCGGCACGCGGTCTACTTAACTTAGGCATGGAAGTGAATGTCATTCACCTCTGCTCTCATTTAATGGAACGCCAGCTAGACCCTACTGCAGGTCAGCTTCTCCAAAAAGCATTAGAGGAACAGGGTATGAACTTTCTATTGGGAAAACAGACAACTGAGATTTTAGGAGATACAAGAGTAGAAGGATTATCATTTTCAGATGGCTCAACACTCGAGACTGACCTCGTCATCATGGCTGTAGGAATTAAACCAAGTAAAATGCTTGCAGAAATAAGCGGTCTTGAAGTGAACCAAGGCATTATCGTCAATGATTTCATGGAAACAAGTGTACCGGGCATTTATGCAGTCGGAGAATGTGCAGAACACAGAGGACAAACGTACGGTCTTGTTGCGCCTTTATACGATCAAGCGAATGTGCTTGCTGGGCATTTATGCGGCATGAATCCTGCCCCATATGAAGGTTCTGTGATGTCAACACAGCTGAAAGTGTCAGGAGTTGATGTATTCTCTGCTGGTGATTTTATTGAAAACGATGAGAAAAAAGCGATCAAAATTTTTGATGAACAAAAAGGCATTTACCAAAAACTAGTCTTCCAGCAAAACCGTTTAGTTGGTGCCGTCATGTTTGGAGAAACAAATGATGGGCCCCGCCTATTTTCGTACATTAGAGAAGGGGTAGATATGTCGGATATGGAGAAGGTATCTGTCCTAACCTCAAATGATTCAGCGCAAGAAAGCACGATTGAAAGCATGTCAAACGACCATATCGTTTGCGGCTGCAATGGGGTCTCAAAGGGTCAGATTGTGGAAGCCATTCATAAAGAAGGCTTAACAACACTTCAGGAAGTCAAGCAATGTACAAGTGCCTCACGATCATGCGGAGGCTGTAAACCCGTTGTCGAAGAGATTCTTTGGCACACGTTGGGCGAGAGTGCGAACCGAACAGCTCAAAAAGAAACCATCTGCGCCTGCACCACTCTTTCACGAGATGAGGTCATTCACGAAATCAAAGAGAAGGGCTTGCAGCATATCAAGGAAGTCATGAGCGTACTTGACTGGGCGATAGAGGAGGGCTGTTCAAAATGCCGACCTGCCTTGAACTACTATTTAGGCATGCTTCAACCTCTTGAGTACAAAGATGAAAGGAGCTCAAGATTTGTGAATGAACGCTTGCATGCCAATATTCAAAAAGATGGCACTTATTCAGTTGTTCCGAGGATGTACGGTGGCGTCACAAATGCAAAGGACCTGAGAAAAATAGCTGATGTCGTCGACAAATATGAAATACCGCTTGTGAAAATGACTGGCGGTCAGCGTATTGACCTTCTAGGTGTCAAAAAAGAAGATTTACCTAAGGTGTGGGCAGACCTGGATATGCCTTCTGGTTATGCATATGGAAAATCTTTAAGAACGGTCAAAACTTGTGTTGGAGAACAATTTTGCCGGTTCGGCACACAGGACTCAATGGCTCTTGGCATTGCACTTGAAAAGAAATTCGAAGGTCTTGCGACACCGCATAAAGTCAAATTGGCTGTCTCTGCTTGCCCTAGAAACTGTGCAGAGTCTGGCATTAAGGACCTCGGCATTGTGGGAATTGATGGAGGATTCGAATTGTACGCTGGTGGAAATGGAGGCACGCACCTGCGGGCTGGCGATTTATTGATGAAGGTCAGTACAGCTGAAGAAGTAGAGGAAGTGGCAGCTGCATATCTTCAATATTACAGAGAAACGGCAAATTATTTAGAAAGAACCTCTGCTTGGGTTGAACGACTTGGATTAGATCATATTCAATCAGTACTTCTAGATGATGAGAAACGAGAAGCCTTGATCGAAAGAATGGACATCGCACTTTCAACATATGAAGAGCCTTGGCAGGAGCTTCGCGGGAGTCAAAAAGATTCGAAACAATTATTTCAAAAAGCGACGGCTTCTGTATCAATCAATTGAAGGGATGGGATCATATGACAGGTTCAGTTGTAAAAGTTCACATTGGCACCTTATCAGATTTTCCGCTGCAGCTAGGAAAAACAGTAGCAGCAGGTACTCTTGAATTAGCTGTTTTTCAAACCTCTAATCAGCAGTTCAAAGCCATTGAAAATCGCTGTCCTCATAAAGGCGGTGTACTAGCTGAAGGAATGGTCAGCGGGGATCATGTCTTCTGTCCAATGCATGATTGGAAAATCGAACTTTCATCAGGGAATGTTCAAGCACCAGATCATGGATGCGTTCAAACATATGAAACATTGGTTGAGGGGAACGAGGTCTTTGTTTTATTGCCCTCATAAGTCGTTTAGAACCTTCCTTTCATGTATATGCTGTATGTAAATAGAGCAAGAAAGGAAGGAATCTTCGTGCCGTTTCTTAGTATTTTGATCGAGCTCTTTATCGGGTTTTCCGCATTGTTTTTAATTACAAAATTATTAGGGAAAACACAATTTGCACAAATTACGCCGTTTGATTTTATTTCTGCACTAATTTTAGGGGAAATGGTCGGAAACGCCATTTTTGATCCAGAAGTCAAAATTCAGCACATTTTATTTGCTGTTGCGGTATGGGGTGTCCTCATCTACACAGTTGAATGGTTTTCACAGCGCTTTAAAGGAATTCGAGCCTTTTTAGAGGGGAGACCGACACTTGTCATTGATCAAGGGAAAATTCACTACAATCGTTTAAAGAAAAATATGCTTGATCTCAATCAGTTGCAGACATTAATTCGCGCGAAAGGCCATTTTGCCCTGAATGAAATTGAATATGCCATTTTGGAAACAGATGGATCGGTGAGCGTTCTTCCGAAAATGAAATACGCAACAGCCACCGCAGAAGATGTGAACGTGAAGGGAAAAGAAGTCAAATTGCCTAGAACGTTTATTATTGATGGTGAAATTTTAAAAAAAGATTTACAAGAAGCTGGTTTCGATGAAACATGGCTGAGAGAGCAATTAAAAAAGAAGCATATTTCTTCTTATCGAGACGTTCTATTTTGTGAATGGATTGAAAATGAAGGGATTTATGCGATGAAATATGAAAAGTCTAAAAAACACCCATAACATGGGACTGACCCCATAAGATGAGACAAATAAAAAACACCTTCAAGTTTGAAAACGGATCGTTGTGATCCGAAATAAAA